>JAQICW010000291.1 GCA_027858355.1 Desulfobacula sp. | reverse complement strand
AGCGCTCGGCACAGTCCGGATAAACTGCACAAAGCAAAGGGAGATAAAACTGAAAAAAGCCCCGGCCAGGAAAGGAATTTTATAGTCCACCATCCATAACAGCCCGCCTATTGCGGGCAGGACCACGGCTGCAATATGGTTGATGGTAAAACCCACGGCAGCACTGGATGCAATATCCCGGGGGTCGGCAATTTTCTGGAAATAGGTACTAATGGCAGTGGAACAATTAAAAAATATGTGATCAAGTATATATAAGATACCGGCAATAAGTTTTGAATCAACAAGAGCATAGGCGATAAAAACCAGGATAAGGGAAAAGTATTCTATTGAAAGGAGTTTGCGTTCTCCGTATTTTACAATAAATTTTCCGATTAAAGGATTGATGAAAAAATTGATTCCATTGTTCAAAAGAAATAGCAGGGTTATATCCTGAACGGAAAATCCGAATTTTTTTACCAGTAAAAATGTGGCAAATGCCATGAAAATCTGCCTCCTTGCACCTGCCATGAAGGTTAGAAAATAAAAGAGCCAGTATTCTTTTTTCAACATCAATTGTTTTTTCTGGATAGTGATGTCCTTGTCCACAGGATTTTTTGTGATAGCCCATACACCGCAGGCAACTATTACACCGCCAAAGAGAATATACATGGTTTTATAGCTGAATATCGGGGAGATAAAAAATATAATAATGCCCACCACAACGCTGGCAGCAGCTGCATAGCTTCTTTGTGCGCTGAAAACAAGGGGGGAGGAAAGTTTGTCAAAATACTGGAGAGTCAGAGACTTATTTGATTTTATCTATTATTTGTTCAACAACTTTTTCTGCAGTATCTCCAAACAGGGTTTCAACTTCCACAAGATTCAGATATTTATCATCCCATTTTATACTATCACTTTCAAGAATCCAGTCTTTGAGCCTGTTATATTTGCCACCCAAAGCTTTGATCTTTTTCAAAAGTGGTACCTCACTGGATGTTTTAAAGCTGATATTTAAAGACAGGATATATTCAATAATATTGGGTGTTGCAGGATTTGAAGAAATGCCCGGGATTACAAGAATATTTTTATTGTCTTTCCGGCCTTTCCCAATATAAACATTTCCTTCTCTGACAATGATATTTTTTGTTCCTTTAAGCTTGTGATCTGTTTCCACTCTTGAAGTATCGTTTTTTAACAGGCCGGTTTTGTTCACTATTTTTATTTTGGTCTCTTCCGTGACCTCGCCTAACAGACTCAGGCCTGAAATCTGGTAGAGAAAGGCACCATTTATGCCGGAGATAACCTCCTGAAGGTTTTTAATGACCAGGACATTTTTATTGGTAATCTGGGAGAGTTGAATGCCATTGGCAGTAAGTTCATCAAAGACAGGGCCTTCAAACTTTTCGCTGATTCTGCTGGTCCCCACCGTCACTGTTTTGGCCTGATGCTTGATGGCATCAACAGGTCTTGCCATGGTGTTAATGGCTTTGCCAATGGTATTAAAAAATGTATCCAGCATGTTGGAAGGGGTACCTTTTATTTCAAAATCAATTTCAAAATCAGACACGGGCAGCCTGCCGGACAGATATTTTAAAAGCAATGTGATATTGGCAACAATATCAAGTCCCAAGGCTGCAGGAAACCCGCCCCGCCGCCTTTTTTTTGAAAATTTGTTATAAAATTGCGCAATGGTTTCCCTGAATCGTTTCTCCAGGAGAATTTCATAGACATCATTCCCCATGTCAGTATATTCGTCTAAAAGATCCTGAATTTCAAGTTTTCCTTCATACATAAACCTGGACCCCTCATTAATGGCAAGGGCAGCATAGTAACCCCAGATATGTCCGACCAGGGTATTAAGGATAGGTGCAAAATGCTCTTTTGTTTCAGGGATTTTAAATACATCTTTGGCATATATGTCAAATCTGTCTTCTCCAATGGTGGTTATCACAACCGGGGTTGCCTTATGGGCATGGAAGATGGCTGTATCCTTTATAATATCCCCTAAAACGCTTTCCCTTGTTCCGGCAGCACAAATGATGATCAATGGTTCACTTGACAGGTCAATATGTTTTTTATCCTCAATAAAGTCAGATGAAATGGTTTTATAACAAAGTTCACTGAGTTTGATCCTGATCTCATCGGCAGATGTCTTGTTTGAGCCTGATCCCACCGTTGCCCAATAGTCTGTTGAGACTGCAAGCCTGAAGGCTGAATCTTTTATTTGATCTTTCATCCCAAGGATGGTCCTCATTTTATCTGGCAGGCTCATTATTTCCTTGATCTGTTCTGTGATAAACCCGCTGGATATGGTTTGTGTAATGGAGGCGATGTGAAGACCTAAAATTGCTCCGGCAGTAATCTGAGAATAAAATGCTTTTGTGGATGCCACAGACATTTCAATGTCCCGGCCGGAACTGGTATATAAGACACCATCTGTTTTAAAAGTCAGGTCAGAATGTCTTATGTTTACAATGGCGAGTGTTCTGGCGCCGCACTCTTTTACCAGATCAATGGTCCTGTTGGTATCAGTTGTGGTGCCGGACTGGCTGATGGCTACAACCAGGGTGTTTGCCATGGGTTTTTCAATACCATTTCCTTCAATAATATTAAAACCGGAAAGTTCTGATGATTTTAATGCCCTTATATCTATACCCTTATCACCCAGATAGAAATTTAACAGGTCGGCACAGCCCTGGGCTGCAATCCCGGCAGTCCCCTGACCGATAAAATAGACTTTTTTTATTCTGTCGTTCTTAAAATCAGCTTCCAGTGTTTTTGGAAGCATAGTTTCGTCCAGACTTGTGACGAACCGGTTTGATTCAGTTAAGAACCTGACTTTATTTTCCAGGGTTTTTTCAACGGAATTCGGAGATTCTGAGATTTCTTTTAAAAAATAGTGGGGGAAGTTTTGTCTGTCGATGTCCCTTGAGGTTATCTGGCTTGTCATGACATTATGGTCGTTAATGCAGATAGGGGTTTTATCGTAATAAAAGGAATGGATGCCAGATATACCCCCCAATGAATTTTGATCCAGAATGACTATCTGTCCTTTGTCTTCTCCATTGAGCTTAATATAATCAGGAGTTTCTTCCACAATGCCATAGAGCTCTGATGCAGCAATATAATGATCCTTTGCAATCCCGACAAAAATGGCCTGGCCGCTTCCTTTCTGGGCTAAAAACAATTTGCCCGGTGCAAGATTGGAGTGCATGCTTATGGCATGAGAACCTTCAAAATCATTAACAGCCATTCTAAAGGCTTCTTCAATGGTTTTGTCCTGTTTCAGGTAGTGCTCGATCTGGAGAGGGATCAGTTTGGTATCAGTATTGATATCTTTATGGATTTTATCGTATCGGGCTTCATATTCTGTTTTTAATTCAAGATAATTGTCAATATCTCCATTCAGACAGACATGAATGATGCCTGTCGTGCCAACCTCTTTGTCCGTGGGGGTGTTGTCCTGGGGATGGCAGTTGGCAATTGTGATGTCTCCCACAGAAGCCCATCGGGTGTGGGCTGATATGGAATTGGTAACAAAAAGATAATTTGAAATCAATTGGAGCATGGGGTCATTTTTAATCTGGCTTCGTATAAAGGATACATTGTCTCCAAGTGCACCGATTTCTGCGGCAAATTTATAGACAAAAGAAATGGTTATAAAATGGCTGTCGTTTTCCTGGAAAGTATCCTTGATGGTAATGCTGTTGTTTGATAATACCAGATGATTTGTCCGTTGTTTAAACCGTTCTAAAAGTCCGTCCTTTATAAGGCTTTTCTTAAATTTTTCATACTCTTCCAAGGTTAAGGTTAAAATTATTGAAATTCCAGCAGAGTCTCTTCCCCTTACTTCCAGCCGGTCAATACTGTTTAACACAGCATTAATTCTTTTGAATATTTTTAACCCCTCAGTGTTTTGGTACCTTTCAAGATCCAAAGAAAGGTTGCCGATGGCATAGATATTATCCAATATCTCTTTTTTAAGGCACCAGGAAATATCCTGGAGTTTTTCAAGGCCCCGTGAAATGGCATCAACATCTGAGGAAGAAAGAGTTGCAAAGCGTTTTTTAAATACAGCAGTCTGATCCATTATCAATTGTTCAATGATTTTTGAAATGGATAAAATGGCCTTTTGTTTATCTTTGTTATAGAAGAGGTCGCAAAAAAAATATTCCTGTTTTAATTCCTGGCAGGCTTCAAATAATCTGCATAAAAGATCATCGCTGCCGGGAAAATTATCAAGGACCGGCTTTGAATCAGGCAATAATTGGTTTGTTTTTATTGAAAGCACCATTTTTTCTATGGGCATTAAATCAAGGGCTTGGCAAGGAGTGCTGCCTTTAAATGCGACAAATGCAGAAATGCCGCACGATACAGTATTGGGTTGGTTCGGGAACAACAAAATCGAGTTGTTTTTTGCCTGGTTTATGGATATGCCGATTCCAATATGAATTGAAAATAATTTTTTCATCAGGTTTAAAAAAAAGTTTACAAGCTTAATCATTTTCCCTCTCCGGTTTTTATAGACGTGGTCAGGCTTGCATAGTTGCTTTATTGAGAGGTAAGCCAATAACGAAATAATACAAGCCTGACTCTATTTATTTTTTAAAATATTGTTTTAAAATCATCTGTGCATAATCTCTTGCCCTTGTTCCAATATATTTTCCATGGCCCACAACAATGGATAAGGCAATTTGTTTGTTTGTTGTTTTTTCTTTTCCAAAACCAGTAAACCAGTCGTATTTAATAGTATTATCCCTGTTGTAAAGAGATCCGGTCTTCCCGCCAATCAAAAGCTTAGAAAGTACTTTGTCTTTTGAAGCCCTTTTGAAGGATTTTCTAGCAGTCCCCCTTGTTACGGTTTTTTCCAGCAATTGCATCATGGTGGTTGCGGTTTGGGGCAGTATAGCTGTTTTATAGAGTGTTGTTTTGTTTTTGTAAATGATTTGGCCATCAAAATCCGTTACATGTTCAACAATACTGGGCAGGATGATATTGCCGGAGTTAACAATTGCCGAGATAAGCATGGCTCCAAATATCGGTGAAATGGTGGTGTCAGTGTTAAACCCGCACCCCAGCTCAGCCAGATGGTATTCCTTGCTGTTGGTTTTAAATGCACCTGACAAAAATGGTAATTCAGCAGGAATAATCTGGTTGAATCCAAAAGCATCAGCATAATGGTCCAGTTTTTCCTTTCCCAGGTAATTTTTTCCTATTTTGCCGAACACCGGGTTTATGGATTCGGCAAACGCCCTGGAAAATGAAATTTTACTGGTATATTTATTCTTAACATCCTTGAGCTGGCGCTTATATAGTGTGTACTTGTTCCCATTAAAGTACAATTGAGTCTTAGGCTTATAGCCCAGGGTTTCAATAGCCGCCGCCGCCGTTACAATCTTAAAGATACTTGCTGCTGGATAATCTGATTCCATACAGGGATTTTTATCAGGGTTTTCAAGATCAAACCCTGTCATGGCAATAATTTTTCCCGTATCAGGTTCCATGACCACCAGGGCAATCCGCTGGGGTTTGCCCCGGGTAAGGGTTTTGAGGTGATCCATAAGGGACAATAAATATTGTTGAAGATAAATATCAATGCTGGTGAAAATTTTATAGCGGGCTTCAGAGGTGTCCACAAAAAAGAAGTTTTTATCTGTGTTGTTAAATTCTGTATTGGTGATGATATGGTTTAATTGATTTTTTGATAATTGAACCTGTTCTTTAACGTCTTCCTGAGGGGCCTCTTTCTTTTCAGGGACATCTTTCTTTTCAGGGACATTGATTTTTAAAAGATAGATGCCGCCAATAAAAACCAAAACTGCCATTACCCACAGTATGAGTTTTTTAGTTTTAAAAAAAAGAGACTGCTTTTTTTCCCCTAAAATATAGCCTGATTGAAAATTCCGCCATGAGTTTTCTTTCATTTTACCTGGTTTCCAGGCAAAATCTCTTTATCAAACCCGGATAATACCAGGTTTTTTTTATGATTGGCGGCAAGGATCATCCCCTGGGATGTTTCTCCCATGAGCGTTGCTTCTTTTAAATTAGCAACAACAATGACTTGTTTGCCGATAATCTGATCCAGAGTATAATCCTTTGCAAGGCCTGCAATGATTTGTCTTGTTTCAGCACCGAGATCTATCTTAAGTTTTAAAAGCTTGTTGGATTTTTCAATGTTTTCAGCACTTATGACAATCCCGGTTCTCAGATCAATTTTTGCAAAATCATCAATTGTGATTTGTTCTTTTAAAGCTGGTTTAAAAGGCTTGGTTTGCGCGGCAGTTTCTTTGGGTTTGATTTTATCCATATCAATCCTGGGAAATAAGCTATCTGGTTTTTCCATTATAGTGCCTTTTTTCACCTGTCCCCAGACAGATGTTTCTTTAAGTGTGTAGAACCCCATATTTTCCTTTTCCATACAAAGGGTTTTTTGCATTTTTAAAGATGTTTGGGGCATAATGGGGTAGATCAGGCAGGAAACAACCCTTAACCCCTCGATGAGATTATAGAGAATTGTTTCAAGAATAGGAATATTTGCTTCATCCTTGGCCAAAGCCCAGGGTTTATGCGTATCAATATATTTATTCATGGTGCTGATAAATTGCCAGATGGCCCCGAGCCCTTTGTGGAATTCACACAATTCCATGGCCTGCTTAAATTCGTCAATGGCGCGATTCGCATCAGATGACAAAGACAGGTTTTTTCTTTTTCAATTTTATTATTCTTTCCTAGTACTTCACCCTTGAAATATCTCAGGTTCATGGAAAGGATTCGTGAAAAAAGATTTCCAAGATCATTGGCAAGATCAGCGTTAATCCTATATATAATGGTTTCTTCCGTGAAATTGGCATCCAGACCAAAGACCATTTCCCTCATCAGAAAATATCTGAAGGGGTCAATTCCGTAAACATCTGTCACTTGGATGGGGTCTGTAACATTGCCGATACTTTTTGACATTTTGCTGCCTTTGACATTCCAGAACCCGTGAACATTCAAGCCCTTATAAATTGGGATGCCGGCAGCTTTCAGCATAATGGGCCAGTAAATTCCATGGGGTTTGATAATATCTTTTGCCACAAAATGCCGGGTGCCTGGCCAGAATTTTTTAAACAGCTCACCATCTGGATACCCCAGTGCTGAAATATAATTTACAAGGGCGTCAAACCAAACATAGGTGACATAATCTTCGTCAAATGGCAGGTTGATTCCCCAGGTCAGGCGGGATTTTGGACGGGAAATGCAAAGGTCTTCCAAAGGTTCTTTTAAAAAAGAAAGAAGTTCGGTTTTGTATTGTTCTGGCCGGATAAAGTCAGGATTGTTTTTGATGTGATTGATGAGCCATTCCTGGTATTTGCTCATCTTGAAAAAATAATTGGATTCTTTGATGATCTTCGGGGCAACACCATGGTCTGGACATTTGCCATCCACAAGTTCCCTTTCCTGGTAAAACCGCTCACATCCAAAGCAATAAAGTCCCTCATAGCTTGAAAAATAAATATCCCCTGAGTCATAAATTTTTGAAAGGATATTTTGAACTATCTTGATATGAGAAGGATCTGTTGTTCTGATAAAATAATTGTTTTTGACATTTAATACAGGCAGAAGATCTTGAAAAAGCTTGCTGATTTTATCTGCATATGCTTTTGGTGTTGTTTCCTGGGCCTGGGCAGCCTGAACAATCTTATCCCCGTGTTCATCTGTTCCCGTAAGAAAAAAGGTTTCATAGGCATCCATCTGTTTGAATCTTGTTGCAACATCAGTGGCAATGGATGTGTATGCATGCCCCAGGTGGGGTTTGGCATTAACATAATATATGGGGGTGGTAAAAAATTGTTTTTTGGTGGTCATTATCTTTAATGTCCTGTGATTGAGTTATCCAGTTGGTTGGTTTTTTTTTCTATTTCAGTATTATCCTCTAACCGAATAGTCACGCTCTCTTTTAATACGTTCTGCCGGACTATTTTCCCTTTTCCTTCTTCAATAGTAATTGTTTTCCCCAGTTTGGGCATTTCAGATTTAAGGCGTTTATAAGTTTCATTTTCAAATGTCAGACAGCACATTAATCTGCCGCAAACCCCGGAAATTTTAGCAGGATTCAATGACAGTCCCTGCTCTTTTGCCATCTTAATGGAAACGGGTTCAAAAGTATGCATAAAAGATGAACAGCAGATCTCTCTTCCGCATTTGCCGAGCCCTCCGCAATGTTTTGAAAGATTTCGAATGCCCACCTGACGCATTTCAATTCGAATAGAAAATTCTTTTACCAGAAGTTTAATTAATTCTCTAAAATCAATTCTGCCGTCAGCAGTATAAAAAAAGGTCATTTTTTTTTGGTCAAAGGTACTTTCAACACTGAACAGATTCATGAGAAGATCTAAAGCATCAATGTGCTGGATGCAAAATTCAAAGGCTTTTTTTTCAATTTTTTTTATTTCTTCTCTTCTAAGAAAGTCTTCTCTGGTTGCAACACGGATAATTTGTTTTAACGTTCTCCCCGTATTTTCAACTTCAACAGGCGGTATGGCAATTTTACCAAAGCTAAGACCCTGGTCAGTTTCTACGATAACAGGGTCTCCTTCTTTCAGTACAAAAGCACTGCTGTTGAAATCATATATTTTTCCTGCTGTTTTAAATTTAACACCAGCAATTTTAATCATAAATCAACTTTCCTTTGTGAATAACAATTTTAAGGAAAAATCTATCCAAGGTTAACCTCAGCGTGCTGTTTGAGGT
>JAQICW010000286.1 GCA_027858355.1 Desulfobacula sp. | reverse complement strand
CATGACATTATATTTATAAAATGATTTTATTATCTCGATGGGGTTTCTCAACACAATAATAATCTTGGATTTTGGGGCTATGGCTTTGATCCTTTTGGCTTGATTGACCATGGAACCCATCCTTAAAAAAGATTCGGAGGAAATCAAATTGGCCTTTTCATTTATCAACAAAGAAGTTAGTTGGTTTTTTATAAGACCCTTTTTCTCTTCAAACATAAAATCATCCAAATAGCTCCATTCAAGTATCCATTTTGGAAACTCACTCTTGTATTTTCCAAGATAATTTATTTCTTCGTGTTTAGAAAAAATAATTTCTTGAAGCCAACTTGTTGCGGTTTTTCCATAACCAACATGAAAATAAAACCTTTCATCACCTTGAGCTTTTATCTCCATATCCATATCCCTGTAAGTAATTTGAAATAAATTTCTATATTTTCATTAAGTTATCTTTCCATGGAATCATCAGGATCAACTTGCAATATCTTCCCAGCTAAGGACATTATCAGCATCAATATTTTGGATGACAGTTTTACCCAACACATTATAATAATATTCAGACGATATTCCATACCCAGGTCGTTTAATATCCATGTTTTTAGTAGTAATTTTCTCGCCTGCCTTGATATTCCGAGTCAACACCAAACTTTTTCTATTATTCCGTCGAGTATTCATTTCAGTGGCGGCGGGACGTTTGATTCCATCTCCCAACAAAAGAGGTAGTTTCCGCACCTTTTCCACCAAAGCCTCCGTTTCTTCATAATCCTTTGAAAGCATATGATCCGGCCCTTCCGCATTCTTGTCATAAGTAAAATGGAATTCCACGGTTGACGCACCTAAAACAGATGCCGCATAACATATGTCAATTCCAAGTGTATGATCGGAATATCCCACGGGAAAGTTGAAACTGGACTGCATGGACTGCATGGCTCTGAGGTTGACTGATTCAAAATGCGTTGGATAATTGGTTGTGCAATGGAATAAAATGATTTGATCATTCCCCTCTTCAAGAATTGCATCCACCGACCGTTGTACTTCACTCATTGTACACATTCCAGTTGACAACAGGATGGGCTTACCGATTTTTGCCACATATTTCAAAAAAGGGATGTTCACTGCATCGTCAGAACCAATTTTATAGGCAGGCACATCAAATTTTTCCAGTAAATCAACATCCGTGGGGTGTGAAGGTGTTGAAAAAGCCGTGATTTTATTTTCACGACAATATGAGAAGATATCCGCTGTTAATTCTTCGCTCAATTCATACTTTTTGAAGATATCATACTGTGAAACAACGCCTGTATTATCCATCTCGAATATCGCTTTTTTGGACGTAATGGTATCCGCTCTGTAATGTTGGAATTTAACCGCATTTACGCCAGCCTTCCGAGCCAGATCAATCAATTTTACCGCTGTCTGAAAATCACGGAAATTACCGCCGATTTCAGCAACTATATATACCGGGTTATCCCCGCCAATCCATTGGTTTTCAATCTTAACCTCTTTCATAATCATCTCTTCTCTATGACTCCTTCGGTCTCAAGTAATTTAGCGATTCCTTTCATAAGATTTGTTTGCGGTTTCCAGTTAAATTGTTCAGAAAATTTTTTAGAATTACTGTAACAATCCAATATTTCGTTTGGTCGTAGTTCCTCAACGGAATGAACCGAAATTTTTTTATCCATCAGTTTCACGGTTATATCAATGACATTTTGCACACTGTAACTTTGACCAAATCCCAGGTTATAAATTTCTGAGTCTAATAACTTCCTTTCTGAACAGATAACCTTCAAAAGGGCATTTGTCAGGTCATCAATATACAGGTAATCCCGTTTCGGTCGCAAATCCATTACTTCTATTCGATTTGTATTCATTGCCTGTTGAAGGATATGTGGAATCAGGCTTTCCCTCTTCTGACCCGGGCCATAAATGTTAAAGGGACGCAATATGACCACGGGTACTCCAAAATCTTGCGAATAAGCCTCGCAAAGCATCTCGGCCTGCCGTTTGCTTTTTGCATAGGGATTCGAACAGTCGGTGGGGTGCGCTTCATCAATGGGTAAATACGATGGCTTCCCATAGACGTATGAACTCATAAAAATGACGGATGCCTTGCGAACCCGCGCAAATTCAAGGATATTCAATGTCGGAACGATATTGTTCGCATAGGTCTTGTGCGGATTATTCCAACTTTTCATGACCCCCACTGAACCGGCAAGATGGACTATTATATCCACATCCGACAAACTGGCCATGGAATCAAAATCGAGAAGATCGCCGCCCTTCATGCGGTCCATCCAGATGATTTCAACTCCTTCGCATTGTTGAAGCGCAGCCACCAGTCTGGAACCAATGAAACCCTTATGTCCTGTGGTTAGAACCCTTTTCATATACCGATTTCCTGGGAGCGTTGATATAGCTCTCTGCAATTACTTCCCGATTTAAAAATCCTATTCAACCCCATAATTCACACTTTGCTTTCACTGGATTCAGAAACCAGTTGTTGCGATTTCACCTTTTGAAATATTTGTTCTGCTTTTTCCGAATGCCCCATGACCAATAAGAGGTTACCCAATCTATTGTAAGCCACAATAAAATCAGGACGGTTTTTAATGGCTTCTTCATAGTAGTTGACGGCTGATTCATGATGTCCAAGCGTCTCAAAAAGCTCCCCCTTATTATAAAGGGCCTCGGCATAGCTTGAATCAATTTCAAGTGCTTTATCATAGGCCGACATTGCTGAATCAAATTTTTTTATATTTTTCAAGGCTGAACCCATATTATTATAGAGGTGGATCTGGGAAGGACTGCTGTCAGGACAAAGATGGATGCCTTGTTTGTAAGATTTTTCAGCCTCGTCAAAGTTTCCTTCCCCGTGGAGTTTATTCCCTATTTGAAGGTAGTGTTGAACAATTTTTTCCAGGATTTCATTTTTTTTAGGAAAATATTGGAGAGCTTGCTCATAGGCAGACAGTCCTTCACCATACTTTCCATTTTGGAAAAGGAAATCCCCAAAGCCCTCCCAATAAATGGCATTTGCAGAATCAAGACCTATTGCTTTATTTAAATAGGGAAGTCCATTATCATAATCATAGGAACAAAGGAGCAAATCTGCAATTTTGAGAACAAGTCCGGAATCTTCTGGTAAATATCCGATACTTTTATTGAACAAGATAGATGCTTCATCCTTTAGACCCGATAAAAATTTTATTTTACCCCAAGAAAAATAAAATATACCAAAATGTTTATTGGAAAGACAAGTATGGACATTGGAAAAATTGCTCATTATTTCAATCCAGTACTGGATCACTTCTTTTTGATCATTCAGATTGCCTTTGGCATCTGACTCATTTATTATTTTTATATCTTGGTCCGCATAATCAGCCAAAAGATCCTGTAGTTTTTCATGGGAGGGGCAGGATTGTAACCCCTCCCATAAAAATTTCTTTGCAACTAGGAAATCATTTTTTTTTAAATGTTTTACAATTGGAATGTATTGATCACCTATATCATATCTGAAATAATGTATTTTCCCCTCATAGGTTTTATCAAATCCTATTGCTTTCAAAAAATAAGAATCCATTCGATCAAAACAACGTCCTGGGACTTCCATGCATCCCATGAAAAAATTAGCCTGGGCTGAATTCTTATCAACCTCATAGCATTTTTCCACCAAAGGCCTGGCCAGGGAATACTCCCGGCTATTAATATATAATTCTGCCAAAGCACTTATTGTTTTGATATCATCCATATCACTTTTTAACAGGGTCATCTCTTTTGCAATATGCTGGACCACCTCGTTTATACCTTTTTCAAGCAGGTCTAAGCATTCAATCCGTACGGAGTTGACATACAATAACCGTTCAATGGTTTTCTCCAACCACTGCGGGAGCTGAGAGGTTATCCCTTCAAGTTTTTGTATTTCAAACGCCATCTGCTCGTTTTTCCGCAGTCCTAGCGTCGTCATATCTTCAAGTATTTGCCAGACCCTGTCATAACCGTCAATTTTGTTATTCACCTTATCTATATTTATCAATAACATTTTTATCCGCTTGGGCAATATTGAATTTTTTTTCCACTTTTTCTTGATTCCGGGAAGCTCAGCTGTAACTTTTTTCAATATATTTTCTACTTTCCTGACAAGGGCAAAAACTTGTTTGACTATATCCAAATCTTTTTTTAGCACATCAACAACCATTCCATTATCAATTTTGTTTTCCCGGGAACAGGACTGACTTAAAATTTTGGAAACGGAAATAGATCTGGAATGGTAAAGTTCGACCACATTTTCCAGGGGCATATATGTTGTTCCCTCTATGTGTACCCCCCCTGTGCTGCAATTGATATATTCCCCGGGGTTATGAAGAATCAACCTTTCAAAGGTAGTTTTCATATTTTCGTACCCCCTGTTTGTACGAACATCTGATCCTTCAACCCCTTTTACCCATAAAAGGTCCTCTTTGGTTTCCAAATTCCTTTTAAGGCTGTCTCTATGGGTTAGTACAGCGCTTTTCGAATGGGTATTCGCTGTGCTGTAGCTCAAATCCTGTCCGATAAATATAATTGGAGAACATCCCATTACCTTTGCAGCAATTAAATTTAGATGGGCAACGCTGGGCCCGCTGGCAAAAAAATGTTTGCCTTTGACCAGGGTATTTAGCCAGGAGTCAATACCATTTTCTGTGAAAAGAAAAAATTTTCTGTTACCTGGAAAATTTTTTTGCACTATTGGCGTTGTCGAAGTATAAGTCAACAGTCCTGTATGGACTGAAATGTCATTAATTTTATGGGCAATTTTCTCATAGATAAGATCCTTGTAATCAATGGAGGAAACAAAATCCGGCATTATATCATTATCAAGGAATGCAGGTAAGGCCGTATCCACGGATAGAATCACAGCCTTATTCTTTACTTTCTTTAAAAAATGGATATTTGAATCCAATGAAGGACCTCCAGCCGCAATATACGCGGGCATTCCTTCAAATTTATTAATCAGGCTTTCAAATTTAAAATAATGTCCAATGGATTTTAAATGATCAAACCGATTTTTTACGATTTTTTCCCCAAATTTTACTTTGGTTGCACCGGCAATATTAAAATGGTTGATATGCTCGAACACCATTTTTCGAATACGGCCATAGGCTTTTTCAAAAATGGGAACAATAACAGGATGTTCCAGGATTTGGGAATCCTCAAGCAAGATTCCCTTTTGAACTGGTTTCAGCAATACTTCCGGATTGTCAGGAGCCAGTCCAATGATTACTTTGGGATCACCCAGCAAATCAGTCAAGTCCATATATTTTAGGGCCTGGAGGAAAATTCCAGGATCATTTTCAATAATGACAAGGTTACGGATGTTCTTTCTTTGCTGCAATATTGCTTTAGCAGCATACCCCAGTCCCATACCCAATATCACTTCAACACCGGAAAAACCGTCAGGGACATTGGACAGAAAATAGTTTTGATCCGATTCAGGGTCTTGTTCAGGATGAATCAATACCATCTTCCCATTGTTATCCACTTTTAAATTCAACTGGTCTCCCGGGCCTTTCACAACTTCTCCGGTAGGTCCGGTTGTCAGCGCTTTAAGTTGCTCCAGCAATAAAGGATGATTTTTCTTTAAAAGATCAAAATTTTGTCGAGATATATAATTCTGAACAGCAAACCCCATTCACCCCTCCGGAAATAATAGATTGATTTGACAATGATCTCACTCTAAATGAGATGTTTTTTATTTTCAAGCAAAGTTTTCCCATTATCTAATTTAAGATTTAACTGAAGAGACCGATAATTACTATGTGAACCTTGACTGCGAAAAGACAAAGGAGGTGAAAAAAAGTAAAAAGGTTTACAATAAAATTTTTAACCAAACCAAATTATACTAATTTAATAACCCAAGGGAAAGGATTCCCGGAAAAAAAACATGGAGGATTAATTAATGGCTCTTAGAATTAACACCAACATTGCATCACTCAATGCACACAAAAACATGATTAAAAATGATAATGCCCTTTCAAGCTCCCTTGAAAGACTGTCATCAGGCCTGCGGATCAACAAAGCGGCTGATGATGCATCGGGCATGTCCATTGCCGATTCACTCAGATCCCAGGCAAACGGGCTTGGTCAGGCCATAAAAAATGCCAATGACGGTATTAATATTGTTCAGACGGCTGATGCAGCTCTTGATGAGTCCATCAACATCATCAATACCATTAAAACCAAAAGTATCCAGGCTGCCCAGGACGGTCAAACCACTGAATCAAGAGCAGCCATCCAGTCGGATATCAACAAATTGATGGAAGAGATTGATATCATTGCAAAAACAACCTCATTTAACAATCAGAAGCTTCTTTCAGGAGCATTTACCAACAAACAATTCCAGATTGGTGCCTACTCAGGGGAGACCGTGGGTATTTCCATTGCATCATCGGAATCAACTAAAATTGGGCATAACACTTCAACCCAACTTACCCTTGCCGACGGCCAGGCAGGTACAGTGGATGTAAGTATCTATAGTAACCTGAGAAACGAAAGTTTTAATATCAAGTCCGTGGCAGTGGCCTATAATAATTCCAGGGAAAGCGGTATGGGGACTGTGGCAGATGCCATTAACCTGGTGAGCGATTCTCTTGGGGTTTCAGCTTCCGCCACGGTTAATTCAACAACTAATCTTAACATTGCTGCTGGAACAACAGACACAGGATTTAAAATCAATGGCGTGGCCATTGGTGAGATTGAGGTCCAGACCAATGATTACGACGGCGCCCTGACTAAAGCCATCAATTCAAAAACTTCCGGTCATGGTGTGGTTGCCTCTGTTGATGCAGCCGGTTACATGACTCTGACATCCAGTGATGAAAGGGCCATTCAGGTTGAAACCGGAGGTTCAGGTACTGAAGCGATTCTCAGGGACACTGACATGAGCACTGTTGGGTATGTCACCCTGAACCAGCTAGGCTCCAGTGAAATCATTGTCAACAATGTGGGCGGCGGTGATGCCATTGCCCTGACATCTGACCTTGAAGTTGCCAAAAACACAGCTGTCACCACCTCGGAATCCACAATTAAAGACGGTTCCATATTAAAAGACGGTTCCGTGCTGGGCGCCGGATGGACCACAAGCCAGACCCTGAGCGGTGGAGATTTTTCCAACAGCAGTATCACCACCACCCAGGACTCCACACTGACTGCAGGCTCTGTCATTGCCGCCAATAGTACTTTGGCAGCAGGCTCAGAACTTGCTGGGGATGTTACTCTGGGAGATGATACCTCCAGCACCACCATTGAGAGTATTATTGCAAAGGATTCCATACTTAAATCAGGTACGGAAATCGGTGCCGGAACTGTCATTGGCGGTGATTTTACCATTAATGCAGCCACGGCAAACACGGTTGGTGATTCAACAATAAAAGAAGGATCCATCCTTGCCGCTGGCAGTATCATTTCAGCAGGCACAGAGGTTGGTGGACAGGTTACCACAGGTGCCGACACGGTCAGCACTGTGGGTGACAGTATCTTAACAGCCGGTTCTGAGATTGCCAGTGCATCAACAATTGCAGCTAATTCAGTATTGGGCGCAGAGTTTACAACGGAGGCAGCAGCAACTAACACCACAACCGGTGACAGCCTTATTACAGCCGGGTCAACTTTGACAGCCGGATCAATAATAGGTGGGGGAAGTGTTCTCGGCGGAACTGCAAGCAATGCCAATATAATAACCATCAGCGATGACAGCACTATCAAAGCAGGCAGTTCCATAGCCTCTGCATCTACCATAGAATCAGGTACAATTCTTGGTGGTGACTTCACAGCATCTGGTACAACAACTACAACTGCTGAGTCTGTTCTCAAGGCCGATTCTGTAATCCAATCTGGAAGTACAATTGCGGCAGGGTCTGTTTTTGGTCAGTCTATCCAGTTGGCGAGCTCTGCAGCAACCACTGGTGCCTCTGTTATTACAAACGGTTCTACATTAGGAAGTGGTACGGTCCTAGCAGCAGGAACCGTACTTACAAATGATATTGGTGCTATTACTGCAGGTACATTGACAAGTGATATAACCGTTACAAACGGTGCTACCGTTGTCGGAACCATTGACCTGGCCTTTGGTTCCAACCTGGCCAGTGCATCCACACTTGCTGCTGATTCTTACATGGGAGTAGATACAACTACCGATGCCGTTGTTACGACACTGACCTCGGAAATGACCCTAAAGTCCGGGTCAGTCTTTATAGAAGATTCAGTGTTCAGCCTTGGGTCCAATGTTGGCGAGGATTTTGTTAGCTCAGGGACTGCAACCATTGACAATGACATGACCTTAAAAGCAGGGTCAATAATTGGTGCTGATTCAGAATTCACAGCAGACTCACAGGTGTTTGGAAATATTACAACCAATGCAGATGTAACAGTTAACAATGACATGACCGCAACCGCAGGATCACAATTTGCAGCAGCTTCTGTGCTTGCAACTGGTTCAGATTTGGACGTAGATTTTACAACCAGTGCTGCTGCTGTACCCCTGGACAATGATATGACCTTAAGTGCAGGGTCTTTATTGACATCAGGTAGCATACTTGAGGAAGGTTCCTCTGTGGGGGCAGATGTCACGACAGCTGGTAATTCAACCATGACATCGGATATGACCCTTCTGGCAGGATCCCAACTGGCTGCCGACACATTGCTGGCAACCGGATCATCACTAGGGGCTGATTTTGTCATGGATCTGGATGCCACCCTGGACCAGCAGATGACTCTTGGAATAGGATCAGTAATAAAATCCGATTCCATACTCCAGGCAGGATCAAGTGTGGGCGCTGATGTTGAGAATAGCAACAATATTACCCTGGCCACTGATGCAGATATTCTGGCCGGATCAAAGCTTAAGGTAACAAATTCACTGAGCATTGCTGCAGGTTCCACAGTGGGCGGCATAGCAAACCTTGACGGGGATCTCACCCTGACAGGAGACATGACACTGGG
Organism: Desulfobacula sp.; assembly: GCA_027858355.1. Next base: position 13,295 of record JAQICW010000286.1, on the reverse strand, counting down.
CATTGGATCCACCATCAATGCTGGATCCGTCCTGACAGACGGTTCAACCTTTGGGGCTGCCATTACCCTGGAAAATGATGAAACCGTTGATACTGACAATGATATGATGCTCAAAGCAGGGTCCACCCTTGCTGCAGGCTCTACCATTTCCCAAGGGACTTTTCTGACAAGTGATTTTACCACGGAAGACGGCACTCTATTCACAGCCGGTAGTGTCCTGGAAAATGATATTGTAACAGGTTCCGACGTTACCCTGACTGCGGACATGACCCTCCAGAATGGATCTATAATGAAAGCCGGTACAGAGCTTGCCGCAAATGATGCAAGCAGTACTTTTGCAACAGCAGAAGCAGGTGCATCTGAAGTGAACAGGCTGTCCGACTTAAACGTTCTGACCCAGGAAAGTGCACAGATCGCCATTGCAGTTGCTGATGCAGCCCTCAAGGATCTTGACAAAAACAGAGCGGACCTGGGTTCTGTCCAGAACCAGTTGACCTCGACCATTGCCAATATCTCCACCACAAGGGTTAATGTATCCTCTGCTGAATCCTCCATCAGGGACGTTGACTTTGCTGCAGAATCAGCCAACTTCACAAAGTTGCAGATTCTGCAGCAGGCAGGCACCTTTGCCATGAGCCAGGCCAATGCCAGTGCTCAAGGCGTTCTAGCCCTGCTTCAGTAATCGGTTTTTGATATTTTAACCACATAACCCAGGCCTGGCCTGGCATAAAAGCCCCGGGAAAATTTCCCGGGGCTTTTTTTCTTATGTTTTTTATGCCACTATCCGATAATAGATTGAAGGCATGAATTAAAAATAGATTTAATGGAGGACCATCATGGCAACAGGCTCAATCACAACACTGGGACTGGGATCAGGTCTTGAGCTGCAAAGCATCCTTGACCAACTCAAAGAAGCCGACAGCGCCCAGATAACTGCCAAAGAAAATCAAAAAGTCACACTTCAAAAAGAAGTTGATGCATATAACAGCATCAATGCAAAGCTCTTTGCCATGAAATCCAATGCCCTTTCACTGTCCCTTGAATCTGATTTTCTGAAGAACACGGTTACAGTGACCGATGAAGAGATCGCATCAGCAACTGTAAATGACGGCATCTCAGCATCAAGCTTCTCACTGGATGTCACCCAAAAGGCCAGTTTCAACTCCTGGCAGACTGTGGGGGTTGAAAGTGCAAGTTCATTAATTTACACGGAACCTGAAACCGGGATAACCAGTCCTGGGGATATTGTTACCACCCAGGCTGAAACCATGGATATTCTTTATGGAGCGGCTGAAAGCCAGCAGTCAATCACCATCAGCCTTGATGAGGGACTGAGCCTGGCCGAAATTGCAGATACCATCAACACTTCTGATGCCAACCAGGATGAGGATGGTGATTCTCTTGTTACTGCCAGTGTAGAAGAAAATGACGGCCAATATTACCTCCGGCTTTCAGCCGCATCAGGGGGAAACAGTGCAGACTCCCAGATTAGTATTTCAGGATTTGATTATGTAAAGGCAGATACCACATTCAGTATCAGCAGTGCAGATTCGGAAGATCCCATGTACCTGAGCATAGAACCCGGCACCACCTACCAACAAACGGCTGATTTAATCAATTCTGCTCCAGGCAACTCGGGAGTTACAGCAACAGTAATTGATACAGGGGAAGCAACCGATCCTTACCGGCTCACACTGACCTCAGATGCCACCGGTGAAAACCATAGAATATCCATCCAGAACCTGCCTATGACAGAGGTCAACGGGGCTGACGAAAATTCCTTGAATGCCCATTTTTCGGTGAATGGAATTTCCTATCAACGTCAAACAAACGATGCCATAAGTGACGTGGTTTCAGGAGCAACCCTGAACCTGCAAAAAATCGGAGAAACATCCGTCAGTATCCAGAACAACACGGATACCACTAAAGAAACCATTCTCTCTTTGATAAGCAATTTCAATGATCTGGTCAATGATATAAAGGGCACGGAAGAAACTGATGAAGAGACAGATACCGCGGATACGGAAAACGAAAATCCCCTGTCAGATTCTTACAATGTCACCAGCATGCTCTATAAAATTAGGGCTCTGATGAGCACCGCCATTGATACGACGTCTGCATATACCAGCCTTGCAGATATCGGCCTTGAAATAAACAGGGACGGAACCATGACTTTTGATGAAGACCTGTTGGACCAGTCTCTGGCAGCAGATCCGGATGCTGTTACTTCCCTTTTTATCGGAGATACAGATACGGGTATCACCGGGCTGGGGGATATCATCAATGACGGCCTCACGGCCATGGTCAGTTCCTCCGGGATCGTTTCCACGGAAATTGATGCCACTGAAACACGGATGGCACGACTTGACAAAGATATCCTGACAGCCACTGAGCAGCTGGACAAACGATATCAAATTTTGACAAACGATTTTGTACGACTGGATTCCTATATCCGGCAGCTAAATGCTGAATCTACATATATGCAGTCCGTAATAGACTCTTTTAACAAGACCACTGAATAAGTAAAGATTGCTACTCAATGGGTTGCAACCTATCCAATAGAAACCATTTTAATTCAAGAGCAATTTTCCCATACAGGAGGTATGAATGACAGCACTTGCCCAGGTAAACACATATTTGACCAACCATTATGAAGGCATGGAACCTGAACAGCTGATCCTCTTATTGTATAAAGGAGCTCTGGATCGTATACGGCTGACCAGAGAAGCCATAAAAAAAAATAATATCCAGAGCCGGGGCGAAAATTTAAGCAGGGCAATTGCCATTATCTCAGAACTCAACGCCTCAATTGATCCAAAGATGAAGGATGAAAGCACCCTGTTTTTAAGAGGCCTTTATACAGCTATTCTTACAGAGCTTCCAAAGGTTTCACTTACCAACAATGTTGAAATCCTTGACAGGACAGAAGCCTATATATTAAAATTAAAGGAAATATGGGAAAATGATGTCATGGGAAAATCCACCAATGGAATTCAAAAGCCTTTTGTCAAATCTATCAAAGGAAACAAGCGCCCAGCATCAATACCAGGATATGGAAGCACGGGGAATGTGGAACGTTTTAATGGCATCTCTGTTTAAATAACTTTAAAAAGGATCTTATCATGGGAATCGCATTCAATCAGGTAAAAGAAGCATTGGTGAAATTAGATGAACTCCAGGCCTCTCATATTACTGCATTTGAGACCCAGATACTTCCTGATCTTGATAAACAGATTGCCCAACGAAAAGAAGGTTTTTCCGATCTTAAAAAATATTTAGAGGCGTTTCTCCAGGAACCAGAAATCATGGATATGGTAAAAAAAGAACAATTGATACAAAACATTAAGGATCACATACTATTGCTTATGTACCAGAACACGACACTTGCATTAAAGGTTGAAACTCATAAATGTGGATTAGAAAACAGCATGAAAAAAATCACCAGGGGCAGACGTGTTATCCAGGCTTATGGATCTCCTCCATCAAAACGTCATCAATCCAAAGTCATTAATTTACAAAACTAATAAGGAGGTATTCATGGATATCAATATTCCGAGTAACGTTGCTGTATCAGACATATCAGATCGAAAGGAAGTGTCACAGCCTTCCCATGCCATTGGCACAACAGCTTCATCTTCTGGTGCAGACAAAATCCAGACCCTGAGAACTGTTGATCCAATGGAAAAAACTGGAAAGAAAGAAGTACAGGATACTCAACTGAATGCAACAGATACAAAAGAACTGGTAGAAGCACTTAATGAATACATGGATGACCTTCAGACCAATCTTGGATTTTCAATCCGGGAAGATCTTGACCGTCAGGTTGTGGTTGAAATTAAAAACAGGGAAACAGACGAACTGGTCAAACAGATTCCATCTGAAGAACTTCTTACAATCATGGAAAAAATGAAAGAGTTGTCTGGCTTTCTTTTTGATCAGTCTGCATAACCAGATGATCAGTTTTTGGTATGGGTTTTAGATATTGGCTTTGGATATCGGTTTTAAGAAGACTCCAATACATTATGCTGATGGGAATAGTTGGTATCTGAGATCACTGCCTGAACTACTTGATTATTTTTCGGGTTTATGATTAACGGCCCCATGAGGTTAGCAGTAATTTTTGTTTTAATTTTGTCTTCAGACATATTGACCACCACATAAATAAGTAATTCATCAGATGAAATGTCTTCCCAGTCCCGGCTACAGATAAATCCATCCAAGTCCAGTTTATAATCGGGTTTAAACAAAAATGGATTCATGACAACCATGGAAAGGTTGGGCTCTTCAATGGATTGAAACCAGCAGAAGGGAGCTGTTTTAGGTTCCTCAAGGAGAACAAACTTCTCAAACCCGTCAAACCCGGGTAGCCCCTCGGGCATGGCAAGAATTTTATTTTCTTCAATCTCTATTTCACCAAATTTTCTGGTTATAATTTTCAATCTACTTACTCCTTTGGAAGTTTATTTTTAATAAGCTCAATTGCATCTGTGATCTCATCAACCCCTTTGGATACAGAATCAATATTTTCATTTTGAATTTTTTCAAATACTTCCATTCTTAAGATGACTACTTTTGGGGGTGCTTCAATACCGATTCGTATGGTGCCCCCTTCAATTTTAAGAATATTGATCACAATATCCTTCCCAATTTTAATTTTATCTCCTGCTTTCCTGCTTAATACAAGCATCTCTTGGGTTTCCTATCTCAGATAATCGACAAGGCTTAAATTCAACACATTTGATGTAGCGCTTAAGGCTGCCTGGTAAGCAAGTTCAATATTTTGAAGGTTCATTATGGATTCAATAATATCAGCATCCTCTATTCTGGTCTTCCGCTCGGTAAGGCTCAAACTGATCTCAGTGGTAATGTCCTCTCTTACCTGCAGGCGACTGAATTTCATGCCCGTGTCCACAATGCGGGAGGTCATGTTATTATAATTGAGTTCCAGCCTTCCTATGGACCGTTCAATTCCATCCACGTCATTATCTGACAAATATGTTTCTAAATCTATCAGTGTATTAAATATTCCCCATTCAACTTCAGGCCTGCTCTTCACAGGGGTTTCAATATCATCTGATGGATTAAATCCCAATATGGCTCCAATACTCTGATCAGTCCCCCCCAGGGAAAGTGGGGCATTATCTCCAGATTGCCATTGGAGATGGAATTCCTCAAGTTCAGTGCCATTTTCTTTGATGGAAAATTTTTTGGTATAATCATCCCAGAACACTGAATAATCAATCTTGTTCCCATTTTGCAGGGATTCTGCTTCCAATGCAATTTCCACTTCACTTGCAAGCTCTTCATAACTGGTATAAATTTTGGTCCGGATGGATGCCGTTAGGTTGGACACGTTTTTCCCGATATCATCAGGGGTAAATTCCTTGAAATCTATCTTATTATTAAAGGGATCAATGACTAAATTAACAATTTCTGTATCGCTTTCCAAAAACCGAACAAAATCATCTTCATCTGGATCAAAACCCAGCATTTCGGCGGCTGAATCTGCGGCATTGGTACCGGAATTCCACAACAGATCAAACCCCTTAATTTCTGCATCACTGCCTTTGATCATGAATTGGCCTGCCGTAAAATCATAGGTAACCGTATAATCAACACCATTGGGAGAGGCATTGCGCAAGGACGTCTGGATATCTACTGCCAAGGCATCCAGGTCTGTATAATCCATTTTGGGGATTTCAATACGAATTTCATTGGAAACTCCACCGTTAAGCTTGGTTTCCATAAACTCAATGACATTATTGGTATCGTCAAAAGTCATGAGGATCGGTGCTGTATCACTGACATGGGCCATACCACCACCATCGTCAAAGGCAATATCATACCCCAGGGTTTCACCAATGGACTCCAGCGAGTTGGCACCGGTGGCCCAGAGGATGTCGAAACCTGTGAGTGCGGTGCCACTGCTCCGCTGGATTTCAAACTGGCCCGGGGTATCAGTGTAGGAAACATCATAATTAACAATATTTCCGGATGCAGCGGAGGCGTTGTTCATGGCGGTTTCCACAGCTGTTTCCAGGGCTGTGATGTCTTTGTACACTCCGCTGGAAACCAATGCAGTTAATATGGTAGAGGTCCCGGCAGTGTTGGTTTCTTGAAAATCAATCTTGTTATTTGTATTGTCTATGGCAATGGCACCGTGAATGGGTGTGATGTCTGATACTGGATAGGCAATGGTATCATCCTGGGCGAAATAACCAAGGGTAGCCGCAGTTGTGGATGCCCCGGTTGTATTGCTCCAGAGAACCCTAAGCTCGTTCAGACTGGTACCATCCTCCCTGATATTGAATCGAGAGTTTTCAACATCATAGGAAACCGCATAATCAATTGTATTAGCACCTGATGTCGGTGCGGCACTGGCTGCTTCCAACTGGTTTTCTATATCCTTGGCAAGTGTGTCCATATCAGTATAATTGCCAGCTGTAATGGTTGCCGAAAGTGTAGCACTGATACCACCGGTCGAATTCACCTCAACAAAATCAATGGTGTCATTCACCCCGCCTGTAATGGTGAGATCTGTTATAAATACAGGCCTGGTATCGGATACGGGGGGGGAATATGTCAGATCGTCCAGGCCAAATCCGATTTCATGCCCCACACTATTATCCCCTTGATAGGGAATGATCTCAAATTCAATGGACTCTCCCTGCTGTACCACGTTATTATCAAGGCGGATGGTAATATCAGGAAACCCGCTTTCATCAAGGTCAATTTCAATATAGTCGTTCATACCTGAAATTTTTCCCGGAATCACATAGCCGGGATTACCCTCCACATTCCAGCCTGCACTGCCGTCCCAGATTAATTTGAAGGGTTCAGTGCCATGGGGCTCCGGGGTTCCAATAGTTAAAATATCCGGATTCAAAATACTGATATTAACATCATCCGGATCAATCAGGCTGGAAGTTGCAATATCATTAATATAGGGCTCTCCACCGGTATCCCACATAAACTGGGTTCTCAAATATCCGTTAAAACTGCCGTCCTCCCGGATGGAAAAGGTTTGGTTTTTTTCATCATAGGCCACCAGATATTCAGCACCGTAACCACTTGACATAGACTCATCATTCAAGGCATTTCTCACCGCCGTGGTCAATTCTTCCCTGGTGTAAATCCCATGGGGGATCCGTGCTTCCATCGTCTTTTGCGATGCACTGCCATGACCGTTATCTTCCTTGAACACAATGATATTGTTGGTGGCGTTAATCTCTATATTAGTGTCCCAGAATGTATTTTTGCCATCCCTTCCCACCTGGACCTCTGAATTTTTATCTGTACGGATTTCAAAGGGAACCCCATTGCCATGGTACAAGACCTGGCCCGGATCACTGGATGTATCATATTCAAAGGGAACTACATCTGTTTCTGTGCCACCGAACACATAATTACCATTCACCTGGGTATTACCCAGGGAAACGATCTGCTCAATAATATTTTCCACCCGTTCCACTGCATCAATTCGCTCATCCGCTGTGGTGGAATCATTGGCAAGTCGCATAGCCTCACTTTTTGCATCCAGAATCAAATTATTGACACTGTCCAAAGCCGTCTCCACCCCCTGTAGCCATGATTTTCCCATGACCACGTTCTGCTCGATCTGTTCCAGATTTCCAAGAGAATTTCTCAAACTGAGGACCTGACTTAAGCCCAGGGGATCATCGGAAATCTCGTTGATCCGTTTCTGGGTACTTACAACCTCATTGGCATCCTTCAGGTCTTCGGTGAGTTTGCCAAGCCGGTAAGTGGCTATATTATATGTGCTAATATTGGGTACCCTCATTTCATCTCCCCTGTTATCTCATGGAAATAAGCGTATTGAGCATTTCATCTGACACCGTTAGCAGTTTGGAGGCAGCTGAAAATGCATGCTGATATTTCATCAATTTAATCATCTCTTCATCCAGAGATACGCCGGAAACAGCGTTCCTCTGTTCGGTTATATTATTTACCATGATATCGGCAAATCCTTTTGAGGTCTTAATACTTCTGGATTCTATGCCCAGGGAACTGATGATGGTGTTAAAATAATTGTCCAGGGTGGCGTTTGTAGTGTTAGACTGAGCCTCGCTACCCCGATCATAGGTCCAAACCTTCATTATTTTATTGTGAAACTGAACATCTGCCAGGGCCAGGGCATTGGCATTATCCCCCTGACTGATCTCACCGGTACTGCTGTTGATAAATGCTGCAGCTAAAAATTTTGTATCCCTGAGGGTTTCATTTATCTTCATTGTCTGGGCATCATGGCCTTCAAAAAAAGTATTAATCCCGGTTGCTGCCAGCAGACCGGAAGAAGATGAGGCATCATCGGAAAAGGCAAACCCGATATCCCCAGAGTTTTGCTTTCTAAAATCAAACTCCACATAACCGTTTCCAGTGATAGTTGTATTAAATTCAAGCTTGATATCGGCCAGACCGTCTCCAGTAAAATCAACCCCAAACCCGTCATCATCACCGCCCGTGGGCAAAATCTGGAGTGTACCGCCAGTGGGATCATTCATCACCCCCCAGACACCGGAACCAGACCGTTCAAACCGAAGATCTGTTGCAGAAAAATCAATGCTGCTCCAGTCAGTAACGTTTATGGTTACATTCTCCTCAGCAAAACCGTTTCTCTCTGAATATTGGATATTCTGAATGGTGTAATAATTTTCAGATGCCTCAAATTTAAGATGATTATCCAGGGTGGATGAAGCCTTCATACCTGGTGCTTCCTGGTTGAATTGGTCAGCAAAAGAATCCAGGGTCCAATGCCAGTCCGACAGAGTCTCACCGGTTGGCTGCCCAGCAGTGTTCAATGAGATGGGAATACCAGCATCCCCGGTCGTAACGGTAAAGACATCATTCGCAAACAAGGTGCCATCAAAAAAATTCAAATTCATGCCATCCACTTTCACCTCCACTGGCGCCTGGGGTGTATAGGGCGGATCATGGCCCTCAATGGTAAATGTACCGGTTTTGATGCTGCTGGACCACTCAATAACAAGGGGTTCATCCCCTGCGGCTGGTAACTCACCGACCTTACCTCCTGACACAACCTTGAACTGGTAAAGGTCGTTAATACTGTTTGCCTGACCGGTAATCCTGAAATCCAAAGGATCTGGAATCCCGGTTTCACCGGTATTTACGGTCAATGTATTCCCGGCAACCAGGCTGCCTTTGGAAATATCAAAAATCATGGTCGTCAAGTTTTTTTCCACAATTGACACCTGGCCTTGGTCTTCAACAGTAATCAGGCCTGTGGCACCGGTCTTGAACCCATCATTGTCCAGGCGCTCCCACATAATCACCCCTTCGTCTCCATATAATGACGAAGTAGTTGAGCTGAGGTAAGATTTTGAAGGATCAGCGTCCAGATAATCATTATCAGGCTGATCTATACCAGAACCTGTTCCGGTCCTGATCTTTAATTTTGCATCGCTCCCACTGGTATCTGAAAAGTTCGTAATTTGAATTGGATCCTCTAAAGCCGCGTCTTTGATAATGGATACGGAGCTGCCGGTCCGGATGATTTGATAATTAGCATCAATTCCTGCGGTGGCTAGGTCAGCCTTGATTTCAGTTTCCAACAATAAGGCAAGCTGCAGGTCTGAGGTGCCTGCCCCGGCCGTGGTTGAAAATGAGATTTTTTCACCGTCCAGGTCAAAGGAAATGGTTTCTCCGCCCCCGGATGTAAAACCTGAAAATCCATTTTCCCCTCCCAGGGTTAAAATGGAACTGCCTTTCTTGGCCAGGTTGCTGTCAAAAAGCCCGCCGGAACCGGCCACTGTTGACCGGATGGTCATCCCCGGCTCGAAAATGGCCGAAACAGTTCCCGTGATCACCCCATTTTTAGTTCCTGCAACAGCTGTGGTTTCAGCTATGGTGACACTTGTTCCATTTCCGGAAAAAATGATACTGTCCGTGGACAAGGTAATGGCATCGTACCGGACAGTATCCGAAGCATCCACCACATTGTTGAAACGAAGTTCTGTATTACCTGCTGCAGATGTTGTAGCACTACCGCTCAATTGTGTAACATCAATTACAGCATCATCATTACTGTCATTGGCTCCATTCCGAAGCCTTATACCAGATCCGTCTGTTGTCCGTAAAGTAATGGAATTGGTGGATGGATCATGCTCAATAGTAAAAGGTTGTCCGTCAAGGGCTGTGGTAAGTGCATTACTGAAAGCCAGGGACAGCTGAGCCTCATCACTTGTATCAATGCCGTTCAAATCCACGCTCACAAAAGTTGTACCGGCAGCAGCCGTTCCCGGCACAGGAACGGTTATCGAATCAATCTCAAAGGTTATTATGTCGCCTTCATCAAAATTTGTAAAGGTATCCAGCCGGATACTTGCATTATCCTGAACCTCAAAATCCTGGATACCCAGGGTTTTACCGGAGCTGCTCGTAATGGCAAGACCAATGGCAGAAAGGTCTTTATCTCCATTGATCTGGTTGATGGAGTCAACAGCTGCCAATAGCGAATCTTCAAACTGCTCCTGCAGGTCTCCCAATGATGTGTCCCGGGTAAAACTTTGTTTCTGAATAATTCCATCCACATATAGGGAATATTGAATTTCATCGCCTTCCTGGGTATCGGGAAACAAAGAATTCCCCAGACTGTCTTCCAGTTCCAGGCTGGCTGAGGTTTCGGATGCATAGGCGGTTATCCCATCCACCTGGCTTAAGGCAGCTGCTATGGATGCAGCAGATCGTTTAGCATCACCGCCTATATCCTGAACTTCAATGACAGATGTTCCGGAAGGACCATCATAAACGGTCAGGGTCTGCTGGACAATGGCTAAGTCAAGGGTTGTTGCCACCCCGGATGTAACAGCAGATCCCCATACACGAGCAAGTCCGTCCCCATCAGACTCCATGACCTCCATGTCACCTAACAGGGCATCATCCACCACTGTTAATTTATATATGGATTGTTCAGCCCCGGGTGCGACTCCCTGCCAGTTTGTAATCCTGGCTTCTGAAATACCCATGTCAATATTTATCTTGGTATATTGGGTATCAACATTGGTTTGATCTTCAACCCACATGGTAAAATCTTTTGAATTGTCTATTTTATCGCCAAACGCAAGACTTGTCAGCCAGCCGCTATCGTCGGTTGCATAATCACCTGTCACAGAATCGCTGAAATATTCCAGCCCTGCACCCTGGGAATGCTGATAATTAATGGCCCAGATCATTTCCCTGGCCAATTCGTTAATTTCAGCCTGGTATTTTGGAATTGTCTCATCCCTCATCTCAAGCAGCCCGCCAATACTGCCGGCAGATATTTTGTCTGTTATGATTTGTCCGATACCAGAGGAGCCCTGCCATACGACCTCATCACCTACCATGTCCAATCCATAGGTCCCATCCCCATTGACCAGGGTAAAACTGCTTGCTGTATTAATGATCAATGCACCATTGGGCTGTTCAAAAGTATCAATATCAATCAATTTCCCCAGCTCATCCACTAAAAAGTTCCGCTGGTCCCTCAGGTCATTGGCGGTACGATTGAGTTCAGCAGATATTATTCCCTGGTTCAGGCCTGCAATCTTTTCTGTCAAGGTATTGACCTGCTGAACTGCCGATCTGATGTCAATGGTGATATCTGATAATAGATTATCCATATCCAGAGAAGTGGCTTCAAACCGGGAAGCCAATTTCACACCATTTTCATAGATTGTCACCCGCTCGGATGATCCCTGGGGATTGTCTGAAACATCATGCCAGGCATTCCAGAACTCAGTCATTACTGTGGAAATACTTGTGTCTGAATTTTCGTCAAAAAAACCTTCAAGAATCCGCATATAGGATTCCTGCTCCTCAAAAGAGGCCTGGGTGGACTGTTCCCCAGTTAATCTTTCTTCAAGCAGTTTATCAACACTCTGCTGAACCTGGTTAATATCAACCCCTGTACCGAAAAGAAAGCCCCCATACAGGGCTGGTGTCCTGCTGATTTGGTCTGCATTCTGGACACTGTAATCGGGATTGTTTACATTGGCAATATTCTGACCGGTAATGTTCAATCCATATTGCTGGGAAGCAATGGCGGTTTTGGCGATACTGAGAGTAGAAGATATTCCAGACATGGCTTACACCTCTGCATTTATGAGATGGTGTTTGTCTTTGCCGGCAATGATATGACCTGAATGGGAATATTGTTTTTTGCCGGTGGAGTTCACCACCGTGGAAAAAATATCATCAATAACAGACAAATACTCTGTGACATACCGCTTATTCTTAATTGCCAATAATGAAATTTCTTCTTTGCAGGCGTTGATAGCAAGCACGATTTTTTGTAATTCAGATTTAATTTCTAAGGATATGGGCAAATCACCTAGGACTTTTGACATTTGAAATGATTGAGTATCAATATCAGTTTGTAATAATTGAAGTTTAAATAGTTCAAGGATTTCTTCAATTATTTTTTCCAGGGTTGCTGCCAATTCTTTTTTCTGCTCTGTAACTGCCCACAACCCAGCCACATCCATTTCAATTATATATTTTTCTTCAGTCCCAAGCAGGCTTCGAAGCTCCTGATATAAAGATAATTTTTCCCGAAGCATACTTGTGATTCTCTCGGTAAATTTTTCCATGTTAGCTCTCCTCTATATATCATCGGTATCTTACCAATTCTGCTGAATTCTAAAAACCAAACCAGGCGGAATTTTTTTCCCTTTTTAAAAAAAAATCCGCATTTAATTGATTAAAAGAGCAACTTCTATGCCATGGACAGCATTTGAAAAATTTTCAAAAAGGAGAAACACGAATATATTAAATTTATAGGTAGGTTAGATGGATTCTTTCAACTGGTGATACAGAAAATCTCTGATACCAATGGATTGTCTGCCTTTTGATACAGACTCAGCAATATTCTGATCCTGCATTGATGTATATATGTTAGTGGCATTGGATTCTTCAAACAAACCATTGCCAGGAAGAGACGTCCGCATGGATTCCATCATTTGCTTTAAAAAAATAGATTCAAACCCGGCACAGGCATCTTCCAGCTCTTTTGCCTTTTCAGGGTCAATTGCTTTTTTTTTAATGTTGTTAAGGCTTGCAACTGTTAGGTTTTGATGCATCAAATCAATTTTGTCAGTCATGGATTCTCCTAAATCAGATTATAAAATTTCAAGTTCTGCCTGGAGCGCTCCGGCAGCCTTAATGCTTTGTAAAATACTGATCAGATCCCGAGGCTTTACTCCCAGGGAATTCAATCCCCTGACAAGTTCCCCTATGGTAGATGTTCCGGGAAGGTTCATGACGCTTTTTTTTTTTTC
>JAQICW010000149.1 GCA_027858355.1 Desulfobacula sp. | reverse complement strand
AAAAGGTATAGTTTTTTTCTTAATAATTTTTTCACCCCTGGCATTTGGGACGGTGGAACCATGGTCCTATGCAGTTATGTAACTTTTAACTGCCCTGGGTCTTTTGTTTTTCGTAATTTCCCTGATACAGAAAAAAGAGGATCTCTATGCTGTCCCGGGCATTGTCCCTTTGTTTATCTTTTTATCCTATATCCTGTTTCAACTTGTTCCCCTTCCCCCTTTTATTATTGAATTTCTCTCTCCGGCAGCCTTTTCAATCCAGGAAAAAGTATTTGCCCTGACAGATAATCATTCATTGATGACCCTGTCTGTTAATCACAAGGCAACCCTTTCTGAATTTTTCAGGTATGGCACCTATGTCATGTTTTACCTTTTGACGGTTCAGCTTTTAAAGGAAAAAGATACTCTCCAGGCTGTGGTTCTTATCATTGCCGTTTTTGGAGGACTGCTGGCTTTTTCATCCATACTCCAGTTTTACCTTACCCGCGACATTGCTTTATGGTTCAGATACTCCCCGGATAATTCTATTATTGTGGGTCCCTATGTAAATCACAACCATTATGCCGGGCTCATGGAAATGATCTTTCCCATTGTACTTGCCCTGTTCTTTTTTTACAGGCCTAGAATTGCCAAGACCTCTTTTATCAGGGGGATTGCTGAGATTTTAAGCCAGGAAAAGGCAAATATTCATATTCTCATCGGCACATCTGCTCTTTTAATCATGGTTTCTATTTTTGTCAGCCTTTCCAGGGGTGCCATGATCAGTATGTCCATCTCCCTGATTTTATTTTCCTTTCTTCTTTTAAGAAGGAAAATCAGCAGGGGGAACACAATTGTCATTATGGGGATTGTGATGCTGGCCACCCTTGCCATCAGCTGGTTTGGCTGGGACCAGATACTGGACCGTTTTGCAAAGCTTAAAAATGCCCAGGGCATCATTTATCAATCCCGCCTGGATTTCTGGAAAGACAGCAAACAAATTATAGATGATTTTACTTTAACCGGATCAGGTATGGGAACCTTTATCCATATTTATCCGCCCTATAAATCTCTCATCGACAATCGAACCCTTACCCATGCCCACAATGACTATTTAGAGCTTCTTGTGGAAGGCGGCATGATCTCTTTTTTTCTTGTTACAGCGTTTTTGATCACCCTGTTTTATAAAACCTACACAAGGTTTTTAACAAGAAGGGATGCTTTTTCCATTTACCTTTATATGGGCAGTCTTACTGCCATGACTTCCATTCTCATACATAGTTTTACGGATTTTAATATGCACATAGGGGCCAATGGGCTATGGTTCTTTTTTGTTGCAGGCCTGGGGGTTTCTTCTGCCAATACCAATATCAGGCGGCAAAATACCTTTACCCGACTGAAACCGGTTCTATCTTCTTTTCAAAAAGGCCTTTTTATTTCCCTAGCAACTCTCTTTGCTGTGGGAGCGATTGTCTATAATATTTCCAACCTTTTGGGGTTGTTTTATTTTAATAATATTAAAAACTTTGAAATGAACGAAAAAACACCTGTGGCTACTTTGGAAAAAATTGATAACATTGCAAAATTAGCCTTAAAATTTGATCCTTTACTGGCAGATTCAAAATATTTTGCAGCTAATACTGCATGGTTTTTAAAAGATATGGAAATTGCCAAAGCAAATTTTGCAGCTTCCATCACCATGGATCCTTTAAATTCCAGATATCTGAAACGGTTTGGGATTTTTCTGGCCCGGCAAAAATCCAATGATAAGGCTGAAGCCGCGTTTGCCTTAAGTACAATTTATACCCCGACCCGACCTGAATATTCTTTTCAATATGCGACCTGGCTCATGTCAAAAAATGAAAAAGAAAAGGCAATTCAGTATATGAAAAAAACCCTTGAACTGGATGAAAAATATGCTGACAAGGTTCTGACTTCAATGATTTTATCGGGTTTGAATTATGAAGAAATGGAAATGGCCATCCCAGACCTTCCAGGGCCTTTTCTTGCCTTTGCTGAATTTTTATACACAACGGGCAAAAGGGAAGAAGCTGCTCTTCGATATATGGGAGCCCTGGATTTGATAGAAAGGCAGGAACCTGTACAAGCCTGGCAGTTTTATAAAATTTATCGATTTTTTTTCCAACAGAATAATATAAAAAATGCAATGGAAGTCATGCAGAGGGCGGAAAAAGCTTTGCCCACGAATCCGAACATAAAACTTACACTGGGGGATCTGTATAAAAAACAGGGCATATTATATAAGGCAGAAGAAAAATATGAACAGGCCCTTTATGTTGATCCTGAGAACCAGAAAGCCTTAAAGAGAATCCAGCAGCTTAATCAATAAAAAATACAAGGGTCTAATCGTTGATATGCTTTTCAGCATATTGGGCCAGAACTTCGTGGATGCGCTGGGGAGGGGAAATTTTAAAATAATTTTCCGCAACCACATGGCCTATTTCATGGACCACAACCCGTAAACGTCCATTATCTGCTGAATAAAATACCCTGTTTTTATGGGGAGAGTAAAACGCGATATAATCAACATCTACATTATAAAGACGTCTGAAATCCTTTTTTACGGCTTTTACATTTGGGTGGATGACAATGGAAAAATTTAAACTTGGCGGATACATATCCAATACCACCATGGTTTTTTCAACAATGACATTGATCTTTGCCACCACTTCTTCTTCAATGGTATCAGCACCCTGGCGCTTGACCATTGACTTTAAACGTCCCATGTACAATTCTTTGTTGAATCTTCGCAAATCGCCATGGTCGCTGTAGGTGATGGTGGCGTATCTGGATTTGAGTTCAAAGGCCTGGCATTCAACAACAAAGAGGGTCACCCCCATGATTGCTGCCAGAGAAATATACAGGATACGATTCATAAAAATCGTATCCTAGGGTCTAAGGCTGGTGTTAAATGTATAAGGGTTTATTTCAGTTTCAATATTTCTCTGACTCTCTTTAATGATTCCAATGAGTCGGGAAATTTCCGTTGGGTTTTTTTCAGGCTGGGAAAGCTCTTTTTCAAGCATCCTGGCTGAAATAGCAATTGTTGAATTTGCATCACCAATCAATGCCAGTTGTGTGGAAAGGGCAGAATTAAAGCCATTGATTTTTACTGCAAGGTCCTTTCCCTCATCTTTTTGTCTTAAAATAATTTTTTTTGAAATATCGTGGTCAATCATTTCATCCAGGCCTTTTTCAAACCTGTAAAAGGGTCCTGCAACCCTGTGGGTCAGGCGCATGGTAATGAAAATAACTGCAATCCCACCAATGACAATGAACAGCCACTGGGTACTCAGCATTTTTTTAAATAGAATGCCCGGGGTGGTTCCCAGGCGGAGATGATAATTGTCATATACAATGGAAAGGGTGTTGGATGAGAAAAAACTGAATATTCCCACAAAAAGGATACTGCCCAGGGCCAGCAGGATGAAATAGTGAAAAATAGTTTTCCCCTGGAACTCTTTGTTGATAAAATAGTTTCGCCGTTTGAACTGGCCATTATTACTCATTTTTTCCTCCAGATTTCAGAGTTTTCTTTCAAATTTTTTGTCCATTCATCCATGAGGACTTCCTTTTTTTTATCCTGGATGAAACGAGAAACCCTTTCTATATCTATTTCCTTGATTTTTCCCGCATTCATATGTTTTATATCCTCAAGCCTGTATACAACCGCGCCTGAATCAGGCATTCCTGAATTGGATATCTGGGGTTGGGAAGATTGGCCTTTTTCAAGATGTAAAACAATGAATTTCAAATCATCGGAAATATCAATAAAATCAGACTCTATCTTCTGAATGGTGTAATCTTTTCCGGCCAGGGCCTCATCCAGGGCCTCATCCAGGGTCTCATACATGAGTTTTGAAATATGGACCTGGCTTTGGGAGAATTCTTGATATTTTTCAATTTCCTCGTCTGTAACATCCACGGCCAAAGAGTTTAATTTTCTGTCCAGCAATATTTTAATCAGGGACTGTTCATAAAAGCTTTCAACACTGGCACGAAAGGATTCTTCTTTATTTATTTCCTGGCTGACGGCTTCCTGTATTAACAGCTGTTTGGTTATAATGGAATCAATATACTGATCTTCCGTCATATAATAGGGCTTGGACGGTAGCAGGTCTTTATATTCAAGCTCTGTTATGATTCGGTCATTCACCACAATGGCCGGTTTTGAAATTTCCACTCTGGTGTCCACAAGTCCATAGATTGCCAGTATTGAAAAAACAACCAGAATCCCTGCAATATAGTAGAGGTACTTCATTTGGGTCCATCTCCCTGTAAGATTTATTTTTTACCTGTTTTTTTATTTCTCAAGCATAAGACGTCCGGTATTTTTTTCAACCTGGATACACCGATCATCATAAAGTTTCAGCATATAATAATCTTTTATATTTGTTATTTCAAGTTCAGGAAGGTTATTGGCTTTCAGCCATTTCCTGATAATGGGTAATTGTTCCGGGTCTGTTGCCCTGGCAGTAAATATCTTGACCCGGATTTCGTTATTGATCATCTTTTTTACCAATGCCAGCATGGCTGGGATTGGTTCTCCCACCTCCTGGATTGATGAGCTTTCATCGTAATATGCCAGGGTCCCGTCAAGGTCAACGCCGATCCAGGTTTTGGAAAGAGACGGCAAAGGCTTGTCATGGGACGGGGATTGGCTTGAATTTGTCTGGCTTGAATTTGTCTGGTTTGAATTTGTCTGGCTTGATTCTGTATGGCCTGAGTCGGAAGACCCAATGGAATATTCTTTGGAAACCTCTTCTTTGGCTTTTTGGAAATATTTTTTTAAGGAATTCAGCATGAATAATCATATAATACATAGCCCATTGAAAACAATAAAAATAATTTTATTGAATGGAATGATTGAGTTCATGGACAAATTGTATTGGAATGGCATAGGTGATGCCCGTGGGTTCTTTTAAGACATGTTCTTTTTTGCCCTTGATGAAAACCATGTTGATCACACCCACAACCTCGCCCGTGGCAATCCTGTATACCGGGCTTCCACTGTTTCCAGGATAGGCAATGGCATCGATCTGGAAAATATCAAAGGGTTTTTTAAGATGTTTTATCAAATCTCCATTAATGATTGCTGCACTGGGGCTTGGCAGAATAATAGGAGCAATTGCAGAAATGGTTCCTGTGTGGGTGGTGGGATTCAATCCCAGGATAAATCCTATGGGATAGCCTGTAAATGCAATTTTATGCCCCTCTTTAACCGCTCTTTCTTTTTCCAGGGGCAAAGGGGGCAGGCTTTCTTGGATTTCTAGAATGGATAGATCGTGGAATTCATCTTCTGCCAGGATTCTTGCTTTAATCCCTTTTACTGGTAAACTTTTGTGGAATATTCTTAAATTAAAGATCTGTTTTTTTTCTTTTATTGAAGCAATTACATGGTGGTTGGTAACAATTTTATTGCCGTTGTCGATGACAAAACCGGTTCCGGAAAACTTGACCATGGGTTTGTCGTTAAAATAAAAAGTGCCAATGGCAACAATCCCTGTCTTCATGTTTTGAATTAAAGAGGCAAGTTCTTCATCCTCTTTTTCGTAATCAGCCAGGGCACAAGTCAGGTTGATGAAGAAAAACAAAAACATAGCCAGGACAAGAATTTGTTTGAAGGTTTTCATTAATTTTTAGTTTTCATTTTCAGTGTTAGAGAAAGATTTTTTTAGAAAATATCCCCATGCATAGTTTATTTGCTGTGTAATGGCTAAGGACCGCAAATTTTATAATTTGAACGAAATTGCTTGTCTTTTGATCCATCTACTGCGTTGCATCAAAGGCCCGATAGGCAAACTATTGAACCTTTAATGCGCCTTGTAGATGAACCAAAATCCTGCGCTATTTCTGCTCAACTTATTTCATCCGCGGTCCTAACAGGCTTGATCTTATCAAAACATAAAATTATCCTGGAGTCAATCAAATGGCTTTTATATGAAAGTAGTGAGATTTGAGTTGTGAGTAGTGAGATTGAAATATTGCAATTTTTTTCTCATAACTCATAACTCACTACTTATAACTTTCATGTTTTGTCGTGCCCGTCAGGGCATGGAGGTTATTGAAAAAATAATGGGATGCAGATTTGCGCAAGATAGATGCTGATAGATGCAGATGAATGCATTATGAAAGCTGCCGGTTTTTCCGTGATTTACATAGCTGGTTTGGGGTGTTATATTGTGGGTACAGTTTTTAACCTAAACCCATGGGAATGAATGAAGGGGTATTATGAATCTTCAGGGTGATTTTGAAGGATTAACACTTGCCAGTATCCTTCAGCTTCTGTGCAATGATCAAAAAACCGGAGTACTGACAGTAACCCGTGACAATGAAGAAAGCCGGGTTTTTTTTGAACAGGGAACCATTGTCTATGCGTCTGCATCCTTGAAGGAAGCCAGACTCGGTTTTCTGATGCGCACCGACGGCGTCATCTCAGCCCAGCAGCTTCAAAAATGCCTGTCCTCTGCCAAAGAAGAAAAGGTGCACCTGGGAAAAGTTTTGGTGGAAAAAGGATATATTTCCCTTGATACCTTGAAAAAGTATAATACCAAACAGGTGGAGATCATATTATATAACCTTCTTTTCTGGGAAAAAGGAAAATTTGAGTATAAAGATGCCCGCTTGAACCTGAAAGGTATGATTGTCACCCAGCTCAACCCCATGAGGCTTATCCTTGAGGCTTCCAGAAGGATTGATGAGCTTTCTGTCCTAAAAAAAATTATTCCCAGTGACAGACTGGTGTTTAAAATGTCCGGCAAGGTTCAAAGCAAAGAGGAGATCAAGCTGAATGCAAATGAGTGGCGGATTCTTTCCCTGATTGACGGCACCCGAACTGTCAGGCAGATCATATCGGAAAGCGGGTATGATGAATTTGCTGTTTATAAAATCTTTTTTTCCGTGATCTCATCGGGATTGATCGAGCAACAGGAAGAAGTTCAACTGGATGACGGGGAAGAAACAAATGGTTATTCTGCTATTCTTACAGTTTTTAATGATGTTCTTCAATCCATCAAAAAAAATATTGTTGATGAATTAGGTGATAGAAGCTCTTTTCTGTTTGAGGAAGCAAAAGTCAGCCTTGTGGCGGAAATTAAAGATATGTTTAAGGATTATCATCCTGATAATCATAAAAATTCAAATCTTCAGGCCATTAATCAGGCTTTGAAAGAAATTGATCATATTGAAAATCAGAAAGAATTTTTGATTTCAGGATTCACAGAGTATTGTTCACAGGTGTTAAAAAAGGTGGGAGAGATTTTAGGAGTCCATCCATTGCTCAAGGTGTTGGATGATATTGAAAAAGTATTGGAGTATGTAAAAAAATATCAAACCGGATCAAAAGAGAAAAATAAAATCGTCAATGATATGAGAAACGTAATTGATGCAATAGGATCAGAATTCAACACAGATGGAAAAAAAGGAAAAAAAGGAATTTTTTCCTTTTTTTCCTGAGAATTTTTATGAATCCGCTACTTTTGTCCCGCCATAGGCCAGAAAGGAAAGGGCAGCCGTCCTGAACAGTGCCCTGATAATATTAAGAATTTCAGCATCCAGGAATTGATCAAAAATGGTAACATAATCAGCAACAAACAAAAGGCAGACCGTTATAAGGATAAGGTTGATTACCGTTCCAACTTTTCCGCCAGCATATTTAATCCGGGCTTTATTGAATACAAATATTATAATAAGATATATCACCAAAGTGAAAATGGATATAATCATCTGTGCAGTCATGAATCCTCCCTTTTATAGATGACCCTTTTTTTCTGAAGTTCATGGAGAAAATTTAATATAATATCTACCAGAACAATTGTATCTGAGTCCTTTTGTTTTACCACTCCAAGATAGTAATTGCCAACAGGAAAAATTATAATATTTTTTTTATTTTTTCTTGAAAAGACACCGTATTTAAATTTGTTTCTGCCGATAACCCGAATATCCTGGCCGCAGGAAAAGACCATGTCCGAAGCCTTTTGGGTATCTTTTATGTCATGGGCTGCAATATTTCCTTTCTTGTCCAGAAAAATATATTGATCAACTCCTGGGATTTTAGAAATCTGCAGAAAATTTTCAAAAAAACTCATTATAATTGTCCTTTGTGTCTTCTGATATCAGCAGATTCTGTATATTCTCTGGTAAAGGAAGGGTTGTACTGACGATAAAAATAAACAAATTGGGTTCAATCCTCTGGATGGTGATATGTTTATCAGATATGGTAATCATCACTTCATGGATATCTGAATAATGGGATTGAGCCGTTAAATAGCTGCTGGTCAAATAGTTTCCCAACACTTCAAGGTCATCCTCATTTAAAACTTCAGGCATATGATTTGAAATTACACGGTTTTTTCCATGATATAAAAAAGCGCCGATTACTTCAGGGGAAGATTGGATATTTTCTAAAAGAATAGTTCTTTTTTCCAAAATAGTTTTCAAAGCAGTGGAAACGGCGTAGGAATTAAGATATTGACATGAACTACAACGAAATACTACTTTCCCATTTGTAATATCTGCCTTTTCTAAATCGTTTTTATCACCGCAATCTTCGCAAAAAAAAATCATATTTTTTTATTTTATGATGAGAATAAAGATTTGATTTTCCCCCAAAAACCTAAGGATCGGCTATCCAATTTATCTGATTCAGCTTGATTAGGTGTGGCTTGATCTGAGATGGGCTGATCTTTTATTGACTGGATGAGCCAGGATATGATGTCAATCAGCATTGTTTTATCGGGATCATCCTGCCAAAGGGGTTTAAGGCAGGAAATATCTTCATCAATGGCTGTCAGAGATTTATCTTCCAATAATCTGTGATGGGTTTTTGCAAGAGATTTTAATCTATCGATTGCCGCCTGGGCTGGGTCGTCATCATCCAGATTTTCTTCAACAGATTCATCTTCATACTGGAATGGCACAATGGCCTCCATGGAACTATCATCGGGTGCTGATAAATCGTTTTTGTCATCAAATGCCAGGGATTGATTATTTTCTTGGATTTTTGTTACATTGTTATCTTCAGAAATATCCAGGTTGAAAAATTCATCCAGACGATTTCCTATTTCAGGTATGGGCTTATTACTCATTCTTCGGGGGGTAAAGCTTTTTATCCCTTCCTTTTGAAGATCCGCTTTTGTTTGTTCATCCATTTTCATGGAATTTGTCTGCCCAGGTCCGTGGATATCTGCCAGATGAATTGCATCCAGCAATTCATCTGCCGGCGATTCTTTCAAACTGAAAAGTTCATCCATAACATCCCGGGGGGCTGGCACTGACTTTTTCCTGCCTGTCAGGGCTGGTGTCAGGTTCTCGGAATCCTGGGATTGACCGGTTAAAGATGTTTCTTCCTGGGACAATCTGCTTAAAGGCACAACATCCTCAGCAACAGGCCTAGGTGAAGCTTTGATATGGGACAGTGCCGGCTGGATGATTTCATCTTCGGTTTTATCCGTGAAAACTGGTATGGTTTTTTTTACAGAGGCCGTTTCCCTCTTAAAATTGTGGAAAGCATTGATATCACTTTCTATTAAATGTTTTTTCTCTTGGAATGGCATGTCAGGAGTCTGAACAATTTTTTCAAAATTTTTAAAAACAGAGCGTAGAAAAAAAATGGAATCTTTATGGGCATTTGCTTTTTTCGAAGCAATATACTGCCCCATGCTGTGGATAATCCTTAAAAAGGCATGAAGGATTTTATGGGGTTTTAATTGAATTAATAACTGACTGGTAACCATATCAAAGGTTTTCAAAGTTGAATCTGAAATCTCCCAGTCAACGGCAAGGATTACAGCTTTTAAATTTTGTATTTCCGTCACAGTGACAATGGGTTGAAAAGCAATTTTGTTTTTCAAAGATTTATAGTTTTCAATGCATCCAGATAGAATCTGATTGATTTGTTCTTTAGTAAGATCAGGGTTTCGGACAAGTTCTTCAAGGGAATTTGCAATGGACTCTAACAAGGGAACAGTGTCTTCATGGGCATTGTTTTTTTTGGAACCCAGGTATCTGCCCATGGATTGCATCATTTTTATGACAGAGATTATTTCAGATTTTTCTGCATACTGGTTTTCAATGATTGAAAGCTGTTGCTGGAAAGTATCAACAACATCACCTTTAATCTGGGATTTCATTGAACCAATAACTTGTTTGAGTTCTAGGAGCAAATTCAAAAAACCTCCTTAAAAAAGCTGATCTTGAATAGATGCCAATGTTATGGATATGGTTTTTTTTAAAGTAAGAATTACATTTCCTCCGCTTAATGCACTGGCTTCAAACGCAGGGACCCTTAAAAGACCGTTAAGATCTTTCTGCATGGTTTGTGAAGACAGGAGCGGGATATCTGATTGTTTCAGATCTATTTTGTTATACTGCATCACAAGAGGCATATCAAACAGGTCAAGGTTGTAGGCTTCAAGATTTTCATACAATTGATTTAAAGACTCAATATTTTTTTTGCGCTGCTCTTTTTGAACATCTGCAACAAAGACAATACCGTCAACACCCCTTAAAACCAGTTTTCTGGTGGCATTATATTTTACCTGCCCGGGAACTGTATATAATTGGATGGTTATGTCAAACCCTTTTATCTGGCCCACATCAAAGGGTAAAAAATCAAAAAAAAGAGTCCGGTCATCTTGGGTTTTAAGACTGACCATCTGTGTCTTGATCCGATCCTGGTAGGTCTGGTTGATGTATTCAAGGTTTGTTGTCTTTCCACCTCTTCCCGGACCATAATAAACTATTTTGATCTGAACTTCTTTGGTCTTTATATTGATGAGCGCCAAGTTCGCCCTCCTCAAGCCACCCATGGGTTCAGGTGCTGCAATTTAAAAAAATATCAGTATTTGACTAATATATGATTGATTTTCTTGATGGTATCACTCACTTTCAGCCTCACAAGTCCCAGTGAGATATCTTTATTGAACATGGAAATTAAAAGAGTATCCTCCGTAACTTTGCTGAAATGAATGCTTAATTTTTTACCCTTGTGAAATAATAATGAAAATTCAGTTTCACCAATCAGCTTGGCCATTGCATCCACAGCAGCATAGTTACCTGCAGCCAGGGCAGCAAAGGCAGTTGAATCCAGATAACTTTTCCCATTATCGTGTTTGGCAATGGCATTGCCGCCCATATCCATAAAAATGACATGCTCCAGTCCTGCTGAGATCAGGTTGGTTTGAATCACATCATCAATGGCATCAAGCTGACTTTGATTAAACATGGCGGGATGGTAACGCAAATCAAAGGATTGTGCAATATGATACCCATAAATTTTTTGGAAGCCCCTGGTAATAAAAACTTTTAAGGGGAAAAACTTTTAAGAGGATTAGTTGTAATTTTTTTGAAAGATGGGTATTTACAAACCTGATGGTTGAAAATAATCCAACAACATAAACTCCATGAAGGTTGGATTAATTGGGAAAATCTATATGGCGTTTCAAACCAGAGAATAGTTAAAGAGGACTGTTAAAAAGGATATCCAATGAAACCCAAAGGCTATTTAACCTTTCTGACAAAAAGATGGGACCTGATCACTGAATTGTTTGATCTTGCCAAGGACGGGCCAATGGACCAGGTCACCCTGATGCAGACCATTCGCTCCCACCATCCTGAAACAAATGTCACCGTTTTAATTGAAAAGCTGTTATCCCATGATGTTATTACCCAGATCCTTTCCGGTCAGACTTTGTATAATCTTGGTTATTTGACAGAACAGATTGTTGAGAATCTGTTAAATGAGCAGCAATTGGGCCTGTCCGAAAGTATTATTGTCCATTTGAAACAATTTGATGAATTAAGCTCAAAATTGTTGCACGCGGTTGAAAACCGGGAACTGGACCTGCTGATCCGGTGTATTAAAAAGATCAACAGACAGACACAAGCAGTTAAAGCCCAGGCCCTTCATAATTATAAGGCCATCCAGAATATTGTGGCAGAATCAAATAAGAAAAGTACCATTATTCCTTTAAAACAGCGATATGCTGATGTGCTTGAAACCTGGGACCACTATATCACCCCCATGGGAGAATTGATTGACCCCTGGGGGGCGTTTGATGCCAATACCGACCAGGTGGTTGTCCGCCTTGAAAGGGCAGCAGATATTCTTGATAAGACCGGGGTTTTGATCAGTGAGCAGGAAAATGTCCATATGGCCAAACACATGGTTGTGGATATGAAGGCCTTTCTCATTCAAATTTTTCGATTGTCCAGAGAAATTTTACAGCCATTGTATGAGGTTGCAAGGCTTAATTCAAAAGTTACCCGGGGTACTTCCGTGATTTTAGAGTATGCCCGGAAAAATAAATTTAAGGTCATTGAAAAAACAGTCACCCTGGAATGGTTTTTTAAGGCACGATCTCCCTTGTTGAGCAATGATATTGGATTGCTAAAGTTTTTTGCCGGGTTCAAGGATATAAAAGAAAACCCTGCGCCGCCAATTTCCATTGTGAATGGTGAAGAAAGGGCAAAATCTATATTGAACAGGGTGCCGCCTTTGAACAGGTATGCCGTGTTAAATGATATCCGATCCAACCTGCCCATTACAGATGCCGTGCAATGGGCCATTGAAAAATACCCGGCGTTTTCCACCGGGAAAATTTTAGACATTATCCTGCTGATGATGACCGAGAAAACCCTGAAGATTAAAACAGCAGGAAGCCGGCGTTACCAGACAAAAACCCATGTCATTGAAGGATTAAATATAGGGGTGGAAAATTATGTACACCAATGATCAGGAATTTACCTCTTTACGCTTTATTAAAGAATTATTTCATCATTTTTCCATGGGATATCATCTGAGTATTGATGATGGAGAACTCTGGGCTGAATTAAATGCTTGCGAAGACCAATACAGGGATTTGTTTAATTCATTAGGGTATCCTCTTTGCAATGGCAGTACAGGCGTATATTATTTTGAGCCTGGAAAAGAACGGGTCTCCGTGAATACTGTCAGCAAGAAATTCACCCTTTTTATGGCAGTGCTCTATGATTCTCTGGCAGACCAGGGAAAGGATCCGGTTTCAGCAATCACAGAGGATCATTTCCTGGTGAAGGATCTGCCCCACTTAAAAGTGGATCAGTATAGGCAAATCATGGAAAAGGTAAATATCAAACATGAATCAGATTTGATAAAAGTGCTGAATAGGCTTCAGAAATACGGGTTTTTAGAGCTTAGGGATAATTATTTGATCATGTTCAAAAAGTCTGTCTCACGGTTTACCGAATTGTTTGCAGAATTTGTTGAACCCTTAAAATCCGAGTATCTGGTTGAGGGAGAATCCAATGACGTCTAACATACATTACGGCATTCGGAGATTGGTATTGTTAAATACGGAAAGCTATTCTCTGGGGGATTTCCCCCTTGACAGGCCTTTGTCTATTTCTGCCACAAACAATGTGGGAAAATCAACAGCCATTAACGCGCTTCAGTTTCCTTTCTTGTGCAACAGAAGAGATATGGTTTTTCCAAAAGACGAGAAAGAGACCCTGAAATATTATTTTCCCTATGAAAACAGTTATGTGCTGTCCGAGGTTTTAACGGATAATGGATTGTATGTGCTGGGTGCTGCCGGTAACGGTCCGCTGTCCGGCTATGAATATCAGTTGTTTGCCTTTAAAAAGGAACTGGATCTTTTCGATTTTTTAGTGGATGACCCAGGCCAGGGAAGCAAAAAGTCCATAAGAACGCTAAAAGAACTTGAAAGGCACCTGGGGCGCACCGATGTCTGGGTGAAAAGGCTGAAGCCTAAACAAATGCAGGATGCGCTGATTGGCAAGGAAATAACAATCCAGGGGAATGAAAAATTTTCCATTGGCCTTTTCCGGCTCAAAAGCCTTACAGATAAAAATTACCGGTTGTTTATGAATGTTTTTAAAAACCTTCTCCATATGAATGACTTTAGTATGGAAGAGGTCAAAATGTTTTTGATCAATGCGCTTTTGCCCAGCTGGGATACGGTTTCCGGTGACTTCATGACCGAGTATAGAGAGTATAACCAGTCTTTTGAGAAAGACAGAAATAAAATTAAAACCGCTGAAAGCATTTCCAAAGAGGTGGCAAGGCTTGCCCTGCTGAAAGCAGAACATGACATTCTCGGCCAATTCTTATCGTCAACTTATAAAATCATTGAGAATCGCTATCAAAAAGAACGGGATCTCAAAAGAGCGGACCTGGGGAAATTAAAGATTGAATTTAAAGAAATTGAAAACTTGATCATTAAAGTTGAAAAAGAAATTGAAATTTTTGGGGATCAATCCAGGAAGCGTTACAAGATAAAAGAAGGCTTGAAAGACAGGCTTGGGGCCTTGGAGAAAAAAGATTTGCACTTTAAACTTTCCCCTTCCCTGGAAACCCGGCAGGAACAATTGGTTTCTCTTGAAAAACAAAGGGACAAAATCATAGGTGAGCTGGCAAAATCTTCTGTTGATCCGGCCAGACGAATACAGCAGAAAATTAATATCTGTGAAAATCAGATCGCAAAACTGAATTCACAATTAAAGCATATAAAATCAAATCTTCTTTTCTTGATCAAGGACAGCTTTGATGAATCTGAAATTGGGATTCTCATGAAACTCATCAATAAACAAATTTTCACATCCTTTACAATGAATGAGGGAGATCTGAATATCCATGATGAAAAGGGGCTTATCCAGAATTTGAAACAGGTTTTGTCCTGTTGTGAAAATGGATTTTATAATGATGGGAACATTAAAATTAATCTTGCCAAGCTTGATTCTATTTCCCTGGAGGACTATTTCAATCATGGGCAAATCCAGAACAATTTGGAAAATGCGGTTCAGGATTTAACTGAACTCCAGGGGAATTTGAATATTGCACTGAATTTTCAACAAAAAGAAAAAGAAAAAGATGAAATTGAAAAAAAACTCAGGCAGCAGGCCCGTGATTTAGGCGATTATAAATGCTTTTTGGAAGAGAAAAAAAAGAGACCTGATATTGAAAAGGAATGTGTGGAGGCGACAGATTCATTCAATGGGGTCGAAGAGAAATTAAAAAAGAAAAATGCAGAAAAATTTAAGCTGGCACAAAGAAAAATAGGGGATGGGCAAAAAATCAAAGAAAAAGAAACCTCCTTGTTTAATATGGAAAAAGAGTTTGGGAAAGTTGCCATTGTTAAAGGCTTTGAAGGAGATACCCCTTATCATGAAGCCTACAATCTCAATGAAAGGGTTCAAAGTGATAGGGTTCAAAATGATAGGATTCAAGTTGAGATCGAAAAATTAATACATGAATATGTGGAAAAACAAGATAAATTTCACGATACTAAAAAACAGATAGAATCAATTTTTTCGGTTATTGAGGCCCGTGGCGGGAGTCGATTTGCCAATGGCAGAGATATTTCTGCTCAAATTAAATCATTGCAGGAGCAGACAGACAAAGAAAGTATAAAAAATTACAGACAAGTCCTTAAAAATACCCAGGAAGCCAGGAGCCAGGAGCTTGGGGCCATGTTGAAAAATCTGGCAAAGCAGTTGGACTTGTTTAAACATGAGGTCTCCCGGTTTAACAATGAAATGAACAAGCATCAGATTTCCAATATCGAAAACATCAAATTTATTGTGGATGAAGATAATAATATCCTGGGCACCATTAAAAAACTGATCCTTGAAGATACTATTTTCGGGGGGAGCCGGCATATTGATAAAGTTGTGGAAAACCTGAACCATATCATTACCCGGAAAGGAGTTTCAATATCCCTGCCCAACCTCTTTAACCTTGGCGTATTTTTAAAACTGGAAAACGGAAAAGAGATTGAAAGCTTTGGCAAGGGGAGTATTGAGTCCACGGGTACAGACCTTACCATAAAGGTGGTTTTAAATGTCATGCTCTTAAGTCGTATTCTCCATGTGAAACAGAATCATTTGCTCAATTTACCAGCTTATATTGATGAGGCCGGGCAAATAGATCCCATCAATCAGCAAACATTGATTGACCAGTGTGCTAAGGCGGGTTTTATCCCAGTTTTTGCTTCGGTTGAAGCGCAATCAACAGCTGAATATTGGATCGGTCTGAAAGAGGTGGATGGTAAAATTTGTGTTACCAAAGATGATTGGTTTCGCCTTACACCAAAGCCTTTAGAGGCTTCAATGAATTAATAAATGAAAAATTCAACCCGAAATCTTTTGTTCAAACTTCTAGAGGCCGGACAGATTACCAGTTCCAATGTCCCTAAATCTTGTCTGTCAGATATTTTGAACTTGAAGGACCAGGGCTTCATCGACTGGGAGAAATCCGGAAGGGGAGGTGTTTACACGGTTGATGACCGGGAGGCGATAAAAAGTTTATTGAAAAATACCGGGTATCACGGGTCAACTAAGGTGCTTACATCAAAAGCCAAAGCTGTGGCTTTTCATAAGGATGCCCATAAAGGTAAGGATGATACGCTTCTTCTTATGCTTTCAGCCACTGAAGAGGTTTTTTGGTATAATAATGGATTGTCTGTTAATCTTTTTAAAATTGTTCAGGATTGTGGAATCGCCTCCCTTCTAATAAAACCGGGTGATACCTGGCAGACCAACAAACCCATTGCACTTGTGGAGAACAAGGATTTACTTGTGTATGCTGATCAGTATTTTAAAAATATTGAGTTCAACGGTAGTATTTTATATTATCGCGGATGGATATCAAAAAGAACCATTGCCTGGTTAAAAACTTTGAAAAATATCCCTGTGACGATTTTTCCTGACTATGATCTGGTCGGTCTAAAAAATTATCTTATCCTTAAAAAAGAGCTGCCAGATCTTAAATTATATATTCCAAACAATCTGTCCGACCTGCTTAATAGATATGGAAAACCTGAAAAATTAGACTCATCAACCGATAGAAAGATCATTGAACAAACCCAAGATACAGATGTCTTATCTCTTTATTCCTTGCTTTTGAAATATGGGGTTGGCCTTGACCAGGAAAGCCTGATGTTAAGTGACCAAATTTAAATTATACCCTTCAAGAAAAAAACGTTGTAATGGGGAGTTTAAACAATAGATAAATTTTTGAAGTTTGGACAACGCCGATAAATTGACTTTAAATCAACTCTTTATTGACTTTGCATCAACTGGAACGATAATATGACTAAAGACGAAGCGGAAAAATGTTTAAGGGAGATTGCAAAATATGGTTGTATTCAACCTTCAAAGCACTGCCGGGAAAGAATGCAGGAAAGACAGATAAATATGGATGACATTTTATATGTTCTATTGTGGGGAAACGTCATAGGTATTGAATACAACAAAGACCATCACAGTTGGCAATGCAAGGTTCGAGGAAAAGATATTGATGGTGAATCCTTGGTTTTTGTCGCAGGTATCTATGAAGATTGTCAGGCAGTAAGATGTATAACTGTATATTAAAGGAGAAGGTGCTATGATTTGCCACGAATGCAATTCTCAAATGAAAGAGTCAAAAGAAATATATCATTATATGGAATCAGGGCTTGATAATGTATATCTGGAAGATATTTGTGTTTATAGGTGCAAGTGTGGAGAGTTTTTGCCGTCTATTTCCGGCATTATTGATCTGCACACCATAATTGGCCAAATGATAGTTAAAAAACCAACAGCCCTGAATGGCAAAGAAATTATATTCTTAAGAAAAAATATAGGGTTAAATGCCAGAACTTTTGCTGAATATGTCGGCATTGATAAATCAACGTTTTCCAGGTGGGAGAATAATCAACAAAAACTTGCAAAACCAAATGATCGTTTCATCAGGCTGATCTATGCCCATGTAAAAGGACTGTCTCATAACGATATAGATCATCTTTTGAAAGTGGCAGTAAAGGGTTCCAATAAAAACGAATCAGATGAACGAATAAATATTCCAGTAAATACTTTTTGTTCTCAACAGCGGGAATGCAGAGCTTAACCTGGTGAAAAGGAATCCTGGAATCAATAATCAGGCTTATGGGGAGCTCCCCATAACTGTCACACATGCGGATCATGGATTGTGATGCAGGGGATAGTCTTCAGTCTTTATTCGGTTCAACAAGTTCTGGACCATTCCACCATCCAGGTAACGGAAAAATACAGCCATCTTGCGCCGGATCAATTGCAATTGGCTGCGAATGCGATCAATCAATCGGTAAAGAGCAATGCCGATGAGAAAATTATACCATTCGAGAAAAAAGCATTGTAAGATGGGAATGTCAGGCAACCAAATTAAAGAGGGGAAACCAACACATGAAACGATATGTAACTGCAATTATTGAAAAAGAAGATACCGGATACGTGGCCCTTTGCCCGGAACTGGATATTGCAAACCAAGGGGAAACCGTGAGCGAGGCAAAAGATAATCTTAAGGAAGCTCTTGAACTGTTTTTTGAATGTGCCTCCCCGGAAGAAATTGAAGGCCGGTTCCATAGCGAAATGTATATTACTCAGATGGAGGTTGCGGTTGGTTAAGCACTGAAAACTGGGAAAATTATCGCCTGAAGTGAAAAAAACTCAAGGTGATTTAATCCCAGGAGCCTTTTATGTTAAGTGGCTGGGTGATAAGGATTTGAACCTTAATTGACGGAGTCAGAGTCCTTTTTTATATATTTCATTACCTCTCATATAAAATCATAAAATGCTTGACATTAAAGGCTTTTGCCCATATTTTAGATTATGGAGTTTCACAAATTATCATAATAAATCATCGATTTTCAGCTTAAAAACTGGGAAAATAAAACGGGCTTCAGTTATGGGAAAAAACAAAAGTAAATGGCAAGCGATTCATAAAGGGGTTAGATATAAAGAACATTCAACAAGAAAACACGGTATCCGACCTGACAGATATTTTTCTGTAAGATATCAGATAAATGGTAAAAGTTGTGAATCCGGCCTTGGGTGGAGTTCCGAACAATGGACAGAAAGCAAAGCCATAGCCAAACGTCATGAGCTTATTGAAAATGCCAAAGCCGGTGAAGGTGTAAGCACTCATAAACAAACCCAAAAGAAGATTGCAAAAGTTAAACAGGAGCACGAAAAGAAAAAGAAAACTGGTGACGAAATAAAACTAAAAGAATCTATGCTTGTTTCAGATTATTTTTATCAGGTGTATTACCCTCAGATTCAGAAAGAAAAAAAAATTAAAACCCATCAAAGAGAAGAATCTTCAGACGAAATCTGTAATGCATATCGGACACATTCAATATAACTCTGATTGCCATATTTTATAACATCCTGAAAAAACGATTAATTTTATTGTCAGTCTTGTGCATATAGCTTGAGAC
>JAQICW010000127.1 GCA_027858355.1 Desulfobacula sp. | reverse complement strand
CCTCAGGAGGTAATACGATGGATTTTTATACAACTGTGTTAAGAAAAAGTGGAGCATATTGGGTTGCCTTATGTTTAGAAAACGGAATTGTCGGACAGGGTCATACAAAGGGAAAGGCAGTCGCAAATCTAAAAGAAGCGATAGACTCTATTGAAGAAGTTCGAAAGGTGGACGAGGATATTTCTTCTGCTCCTTTGTCAATAAAGGAATTGCATGAATTTTTGAAGATAGAAAGCGTGGATTCTATTCCGAAACAGTTGGAAATGAGAGCGTTGTATGCCTAAAAATGAACACTTATCTGGGTCAGACCCCATTTGCTTTTCAAAAAATCAACCGATTATGCCAGGAGACAAGCCAGCGTGAAAAATTTTTTGAATCAATGTTTCTTATGCAGACAATGGATTTTCCAGATCTGGATTTTCCGGAAACTCAAACTGAATATATACATGTTGATATGGGAAAGGCAAATTGTGGTATAACACTTGCACTGTATGAAAAAGAATCAGGGCTGAATGGGCTGGTTTGAATACAGAACAGATATTTTTACCCCAAAAAGAATAAAACAGGTAACAAAACATTTTTAATCAAATTATAAAAAATGCAATCGATAATCCAGAATCAAAAATAAATACCCTGTTACATCTGGACCATTTCCCAATTTCCCCCATGCAGCACGGCATGCTCATGGAAACGCTTAGATCTCCCCAGGGGGCGGGTTCTTATATAGAACAGATTGTTTTTGATATTAACCAGGATATTGATATTAAACGGTTTACAAAAGCATGGCAAAAAATTATTACGCACCACGAAACTATGCGGCTGGGATTTGTATGGAAAGATTTAGATCAGCCACTCCAGTATGTTGCAACAATTGATGAAGTCAATATTGAATTCAATGACTGGAGCAACCTATCTAAACCTGAAACAGATGAATTCCTGGAAATGTTTCTTCAAGCAGATAGGAGACTTGGATTTTCTCTTTCCAATCCCCCTCTTTTTAGAATAGCGCTTT
This sequence comes from Desulfobacula sp., assembly GCA_027858355.1. The sequence goes on along the minus strand of JAQICW010000127.1, from coordinate 7,499 downwards.
TGAAAACAGATAAAAAACAATATTCCTGTGTCTGGAGCTTCCACCATGCCATTGCAGATGGAAGAACCATGGTTTCCATATTAAAAGATCTGTTTTTTGTATACCATGACCCAAATGCTGAACTGATCCCGCCGGGATCATTTAAAAACTATATTGAATGGTTGAACAGGACGCAGGCCGATTCAAAGGCAGGGGCTTTCTGGGAAAAACAGCTGAAAGATTTTACAGAACCACTTGATCTTCCTTTTAATCTTCAAAAAGCAGCTATTACAGAAAGTAGAAGACAGGAATTTTCCATGGCCATCACAACGGGAAATCAAAAAGCCCAGATTTCTTTTGGCACAACATCGGTTTTAAAAAAAATCTGCGAAAAAAATTCCATTACAATGAATTCCCTGTTAATGGGCGTATGGGCTGTTCTTTTAAGCCATTATACAGGGGAAAAGGACATTGTCTTTGGTACAACCAGATCTGTCAGGCATTGGAGAGAAAATGGTTCCAATGATACAGGCTTGTACATCAACACCCTTCCCATAAGAATTAAAATAAATCCCCAGGAAAATCTTTTCAAATTCTTAAGCAGGGTTAGAAACGAATGGATCAAAATAAGTGATTTTGAACATAGTTCACTTGCAGACATACATGCATGCAGCCAGGTTAAGGGAGGCAATCCCCTGTTTGATATTTTCTTTGCCTATGATTATCACTCCATTGACGCGGCACTTGAGGGGCACAAAGAAAAAATTTCCTGCTCAAATGTGTCTTTGCTTGAAAGAACCCCTGCCTCTCTTTTTTTAACCATCAGTGGAGTTAATGAGCTTTCTGCTGCCATAGAGTATGACAGAAGGCGATTTGATGCGGGTACAATAAAGCAGATACTGGGACATTTTACCACCTTTCTCGGAGCATTTTCTGAAAACTTTGATCCAAAGCTCATGGATGTTTCTATATTAACGAACCCGGAAAAAAAGGAAATTGCCCAGAGATTAAACACCCATAAGATCCATACCAGACCTGACAGCTGCATACATCATCTTATTGAAATACAGGCTTCACTGAACAAAGATACAATAGCTGTAACTGACCATAAAAACAGTTTGACTTATGGCGAATTAAACATATATGCAAATCAAATAGCCAATTTACTCATCAAACTGGGTGCAATGCCTGAAAAGAAAGTTGTTCTTATGCTTGAACAGGATGCAGATCTCATTGCAATTATTCTTGGGGTATTAAAATCCGGCAGTGCGTATGTTCCACTTGATCCTGATTATCCTGACGAAAGAATAAATTATATTATTGATGATTGCGCTCCGCAGATTATTATCACATTAAAAGTCCACGAGCATAGAATAAATTCAAAAGATGCTACTATTATTCTGCTTGATCAAGAGATGGCCCAAATCAAGAAAATGGATATTGCCAACCCCAATACTATTATAGAGCCAGAAAATATGGCATATATCATATATACGTCCGGATCAACAGGAAAACCAAAAGGGGTAATGGTGGAGCACAGTTCTTTAGTTGCCTTTACACGATCTGCAAGCGAAATTTATGACATTAGACCGCATGACAGGATTCTGCAGTTTGCATCAATCAGTTTTGATGCATCAGCAGAAGAGATATTTCCCACTCTTTTTTCCGGGGCAACTCTTGTAATGAAGCCCCGGGGTGTTGTTCATACTCCTTTTGAGTTCATTGATTTTTGCAGAAAAAATTATATCAGCGTGCTCGATCTTCCCACATCGTATTGGCATATGCTTGCTGATGAGATTGACACATTAACCATGCCTGAAGATATAAGGCTGATAATAATTGGAGGAGATGAAGCAAATTCCGATAAGGTTGAAAAATGGAATAATAATGTAAATGCAAATATAAGGCTGATTAACACCTATGGCCCTACAGAAACCACTATTGCAGTAACATGGGCAGATCTTTCATCCGGATCTGTAAAAGGAAAAATATCCATTGGTGCGCCATTCCCCAATGTCAGTTTATGTATATTAAACCAGTTTCAGCAGCCAGCTTTACCAGGCACGCGGGGAGAACTCTATATCGGGGGTACCCAGACAGCAAGGGGATATTTAAACAGAGAAGAGCTTACGGCTGAATCTTTTGTAAAATTTAAAAACCTGAACCCGGAAACAACTTTTTTTAAAACCGGTGACTATGTGGAAATGCTTGCCGGAACTGGAATCCTTTTTTATGGAAGAATTGACCGGCAGATCAAAATAAGGGGATTCAGGATTGAGCCGGGTGAAATAGAAAAAACAGCTTTGCTTCACACTGCGGTCTCAGAATGTGCAATAGCTGTTTCAAAAGATTCTGATAATAATAATACCATTGCAGCATTTCTTGTTGTGAGGCAAAAAGATAAACCAGACTTTTCCATAAAAGAGTTCAGGGCATGGCTTTTATCCAAGTTGCCCGCATATATGGTCCCATCATTATTAATTATTACAGAGTCCCTTCCTTATACTTCTTCGGGTAAAATTGATTATAAAGCTCTAAAAATACCAAAATCATCAGGAGTACATGTTGAAAGCCCAGACAGCGATCTTTTTAACAATCCATATGAAAAAGAGTTGAAAACAATCTGGGAGACTATACTTAATTTTGAAGTTTCTAGGCCTGACGACAGTTTTTTTGATATTGGCGGTTCCTCACTTTATGCCATTAAACTTGTCAGTGCCATTGAAAAAAAGTTTAATGTTTCCATTCCTGTGATTGCTGTTTTTAAATCTTCAACAATAAGAAAACTGGCTAAAACAATTGAAAGAGAAATTCAACTTTCACAGGTTAATACCCAGAGATTAATCAGTAAAAAGGGAAACCAGACACCCATAATTTTAATTGGTAATTCTGTGGGCAGTGCCCAGGCATATAAAAAAGCAGATCTCATGGGACATCCTTTTTACCATGCTCCTATTTTTATTCATTTTTATGATATTGAAAAGGACAAGACACTTTCCCTTGATGTCTGGCAGCTTGCCCAGAAATGTATTAATGACATCATTCATTTTTTTCCTTCCGGGCCTTATATAATCATGGGAGAATGTCTAAATTCCATAGTAGCCCATGAAGTTGCATGTCAGCTTACAAATATGAATAAAGAGGTTGAGTTGCTTGTGATAATTGATGATAATTGGGAGAAAAAAGAAACTGCTTCAGTTAAGGAGAAGCAAACTGATGGGATGTCATCATTTGTAAAGAAACAAATAAATGAAATGAATGAATTGGGTATTGAGCATATATTCAAGAAAATTATCTCAAGAATTAAAAACAAAATTTTTTATTATTACACTTCTTTAGATGGTATAAAGGAGCGCCTGTATATCACCCTCGGAAAGCCTGTTCCGGAAGCGATACAGTTCAGAACCATGGAAAATGTTTTTTACGAGGCATGCGCATCCAATCCCTACATGCCCATACCCTATTATGGGCGTGTACTTTTATCTTATTCAAAAAACTGGGTAGAAAAATACTCTCCTAAACTTGGAATATATTACAAAGGCGAAGTCAAAAAGATTAATGTAAATACAAGTCACTCAGAATGGTTTAAACCTGAACAGATAAAAACGATAATTAAAGAGATAGAAGGAAATTCCAAATAATTTTATAGCAGATAAAACATTAGTGCCCAAGGATTGACAACAACGCAAGGATTACTGATATCCGTGCCCGTCAAAAAACAAACAGAAACATCATTATCATCCGGCTGAGCCGCCTTGGATGGCCCTATGAAAAGATCTTAGAAACAGTGGTGATAAATCAGCAAAGTATTTCTCAAATTACCAATAATGCAAATTTTGGCAATATTGGTAATTTGCTCACCCAGGGCCATAACATGGAATACATAGCCGCCCATTACCAGATGGACCTTGCTCTTACCTGGGCCATAAGATTACAGGGAAAGACTGATCAGGAAAAATTCAAAGAACTTGACTGGGGACAAGGAATACGAACAAAAAGCAGATAAGGATATCCCCTCCATATCCTCCTACACAAAAAAAGACTACAAACAATTTTTTAAAGATTTTTTCACCCTGGCCCATAAACACGCAAAACCAACAACCACCCTGGCTTTCCTGAATGCTGACTGGCGTGATTTTGAATCCACACCCGCCGCAGAAGAAAAACCTGATAAAGCCATCACCATATTTGACTACCACAGCCTTTTATCAGAAACGGGATGGAAAACAATTTTTCGCATAGAATGCCCCCTGTCCTCAGAACGCCTGACCGGGAACCAGGTACAGAAAATGCAGGACAAACGCATCCTCGGAACCATCGGAAGAACACTACTGATCGCAAAAATTAAATAAACCATCTGAGTCCATCTGAGAAAATCTGCGTCCCAAAACCAGATCTCAGAAATTAGAACTGCTATTATTTCCAATTAAACAGGATACAGACATACCATTTGCAAATAAGAAAGCTAAACTATTGATGGAGAAGGTTTTTAAAAATGCAGAATCCATCACAGTACAAAAAAGTATAAATATTGATGAGATAATGAATGATATGAACGATGCATTATCTTGATACCAACATATTCATTTATTCTTCTGTCAATCAAGATTCGGTAAAAATGGATCTTAGTCAGTCCATCATTCGGGAATTGTTTATTAAAGATAAATTTTGGAAAAAATATAAACGATATCATTCATTTGAAATTTACTGAAAAATATTGCGATAAATTGCTAACATTTGATCAAGATTTTAAACTGCTAAAGCAATTTTCAAAAATCGAAATTGAGATTATTGATTGTCCCTGATTGAGTTTAAACCTATCGTTAGCAAATTCTAATTCCTGAAATCTGGAGGAAGTTTGCAGCAGGTATGGGATACTTTACCCCCCAACAACGACAACAAAGCAAGCCTGACCCCAAGCACCCTTTGACATTGACCATTGATAAAATATATACTATCTTTAAATATAATATTTTAAAAAAGGATTTATCATGATTTATAAAATTGCACTTCATCGGTCAAAAGAAGGTATAAGTGTTTCAGTCCCAGGCCTTCCTGGTTGTTGGTCACAAGGAGATACCGAGCAGGAAGCAATTAAAAATATCAAAGATGCCATTACTGACTATTTTGCAGTGGTTGACAAACAGCTTCAAGGGGTAGAGATGCGGGAAATTCAGATAGACAACATAGAGTATGCCTAAAATACCTGGAATTAATCACAAGCATGCAATAAAAGCTCTCAAAAAAGCTGGATTTGAAGTAGTTAGGCAAGGCAAGCATATTGTCATATCAGATGGTATAAGAATAATAACAATTCCAAGAGCAAACCCAATAAAATGCTTTTACTATGGGTGGTATTGCAAAAGATGCTGGTTTATCTGCATCGAAATTTAAAAAATATTTATAATGGCATTCAGTTCAAGAATGGTTTCAAGATACAAAACCCTTAAAACCCAGTTTTTGCCCCCAAAAAGCAGGCTCTAAGAGGAAAAAACACCCCAAATTGGAACGATTCTCCCCTAAAAACAAACGCTTAACGGGGTCAGACCCCGTCTTCTTAGTCAGACCCCGTCTTCTTATGATCTTGCATTAAAAGAATGTGACCTGGACTCTTTCAAAAAATTTTATCAAGAAAAGTCTGACAAAGAAATTAAAACAGAACAATTAAAAACCCTGGAGCTTGTCAAGATTGAGCGGGAAGAAATCCATCCCGTCAATGCCGCAATCCTATTTGCATCCAATTCAGTCAGGAAACAGATTTTCCCTTATGCTAAAATTGAATGTGCCAGGTTCAAAGGCCGAACCACTTCTGTAATGATTGATCAACAAACAATTGACGCCCCCGTGTTTGCACAACCTGAAGAGGCCATGAAATTTATTATGCGGAATATTGCTCAGGGTTCAACCCTGAATCTTGTTTACAGAAAAGATATGTGGGAATATCCGCTCACCGCTATCCGTGAAGTTGTTATAAATGCAGTTGTTCACCGTGACTACTCGATCTTGGGAAGTGATATAAAAATTGCAATTTTTGATGATATGCTGGAAATTACCAGCCCTGGTACGCTTATGCCTTCCATAAGTCCAGATTCCCTGGAAAACACACCGTCAGAAATCCGCAATCGAACCATTGCCCCCATCTTTAAAGATTGTAAATTGATAGAACAATGGGGATCTGGGTTTCGCAAAATTTATTCAGATATAGCCGTATATAACAATATTGAGCTGAAAATAAACGAGCCCGGGCTTTCTTTTCAGATCCAATTCATTAAAACGGATTATATTCTCGATGAGGGATTAAATGAGGGATTAAATGAGGGATTAAAATCTCTCCTGGCTGTGATAAAAAAACATCCTGGAATTCAGGCAAATCAAATATCAGATATTCTCTACAGGCCAATAAAAACCATAGAACGGCAAGTAAAAACACTTGGTGAAATGCACCTTATTGAACGCCGCGGTAGCAAAAAAACCGGCGGCTATTGGGTCATTAAATAATGTTGTTTCACCTATAAGAAGCAGGAAGACATTGATAAAAAAAGACGCTAAAATATTTATTGCCGGCCCTAAAGGCCTTGTTGGCTCAGCCCTGATCCGCCACCTCACAAAAAAAGGCTACACCAATCTTCTGACACCCACCCACACCGAACTGGAACTGTTAGACACGCAATCCCTAGCCACTTACTTTGAAAAAAACAAACCAGACTATGTGTTTTTAGCCGCAGGCAAAGTCGGCGACATTATGGCAAACAACACCTATCCAGCAGACTTCATCTACCAGAACCTGATGATCCAGAACAATATCATCCACCAGTCCTACATCCACAAAGTAAAAAAACGGTAATAGTCTGGGGAACCGGCAACCCCACAAGAGAATTGCTGCATGTCAATGATTTAGCTGATGCCTGCTGATTTATTATGGAGCAGGAATTCTCCACAGACGAATATAAAAATAAGCCACTGCTCAACATAGGCACAGGAAAAGATATCAGCATTAAAGAACTTGCTTTAATTGAGAAAGCCGGCACCCATGCGTAAAGGAATAATATTAGCAGGCGGCTCAGGCACACGACTGTATCCGTTGACCTATTCAGTCAGCAAACAGCTTATGTCTGTGTATGATAAGACCCCGATGCTCTCAGGTATCATACAGATTTTAGTGATCACCACATCCCATGATTCAATTATGTGATATCCAGGCAAAATCCTTAAAACGCAGTTTTTGCCCCCAAAAAGAAGGCTCTAAGAGGAAAAAATACCCCAAATTGGAACGATTCTTTCATAAAAACAAACACTTATCGGGGTCAGACCCTGCATTCAGGGTCAGACCCTGCATTCTGCATTCCCTGCATTCTCCGGGCCGCAAAATGATAGACAAAAAAACATCCATAAAGGCAGGCATTCATACCCTTTCAGGCTATTCTGCCCACGCAGACCAGAACACCCTGATCAACTGGGTAAATTCAATGATAGAACCCCCAAAAGAAATCCGATTGGTACATGGGGAATCCAATGCACGT
>JAQICW010000549.1 GCA_027858355.1 Desulfobacula sp. | reverse complement strand
GATCCCTGGCCGAATTATACGACCTTGAATACAGCTCATTACATCAAGCATCAGGCTGAAGCGCTTTCTGAATTTCTGCCCTGCTTCAGGGGACTTCGTTTCATGAGAATCTGGGGTGGCCTTGCCGATATGACGCCTGACATGGCACCCATAATGGAAGGCAACAACCATGTTGAAGGCTTTTTCATGGATTGTGGCTGGGGCTATTTTGGATTCAAATCCTGCTCTGCCGTGGGTAAATACATGGCCGAATACATGGCGACAAACAATTGTCCTGACATGTTGAAACCCTTTGCGCTTAAACGATATCAAGAGCACAAGCTCATGGGTGAGACGGCAGCACTTGTGAATTACAGCCCAGATAATTAGCCGGCAATTAGGCATAAGGAGAAAAACAATGGCATTAACAATTACATGTCCAATTTGCGGAAAAAGAAATGGATATGAATTCAAATTTGGCGGAGAGGAAAAGGGCCCAAGACCTGATGAGAAAGATCTGACCCCGGAAGCCTGGTGCGATTATGTACACATGAATAAATGTGTCGCAGGGGTCCAGCAGGAGTGGTGGTTTCACAAAGATGGCTGCGGGTCATGGTTTTCTATTTACCGGGATACGACCACCAACCTTGAAAAGCAAGAACCTGGAGGGCAAAAATGATGAACAGGTTTAATCATCTGCCTACATTGAAAGTAGATACGACGCAAAAAATTGCCTTTATATATAAAGGGAAAAAATATTATGGTGTAAAGGGCGATACCGTTGCAACGGCTTTATATGCAAACGGGGTCCGGCTATTCGCCAGAAGTCTCAAATATCACAGGCCCAGAGGACTTTATAGTCTTGACGGTGAATGCAGCAATACCCTTATGGAAGTGGATGGTATCCCCAATGTCCGGTGTGAAAACACGCTGCTTGAAGACGATATGGTCATTAAAGAACAGAACGTCAAAGGCTCTGCAGAAAATGACTGGATGTCTTTCCTGGATAAACTGGACTGGTTGATGCCGGCAGGATTTTATTATGATGTTATGCACAAGCCTGCGAAAATCTGGCCGATAGCTATGAAGCAGATCAGAAAGGCTGCAGGACTCGGTAAAATCAGTCCTGATTATGAAATGCCCGGTAAATTCGACGAGATTTTTCTGAATACAGATGTTTGTGTCATCGGTGGCGGACCTGCCGGGATGATGGCTGCTCTTTCAGCCGCCCAAAAAGGTTTGCGGGTCATTCTCATGGAATCGCGTCCCTGGCTGGGCGGTTTTTTTGAATACAGGTCAAGCCGGTACAAAGAAGGAGAGACCCTTCACAACAGGGCAGGCCAGCTCGCAAAAGAGTTGGAATCCTTTGAAAATATAAGGATATTTACCCATACATCTGCTGTTGGAACCTATAACAACAACCTGGTTACAGGGTTCCAGATCGGGAAAAAAGAAGATATCTTCAACGAGCGGTATATTGAGATTCGAGCCAAAAGTGTTGTTGTTGCGGCCGGATGTATTGAAAGACCCTTAATTTTTGACAACAATGAAAGACCCGGGGTCATGCAGATCGGTTGTGCCTTACGCATGGCCAAAACCTATGGCCTGCTTGCCGGCAAACGAGCGGTTTTCAGCATTGGCCATGACCTGGGACTTGAAGCAGCCCTGGAACTTAGTGATCTTGGCCTTGCCATTTCCTGTATCGCAGATATCAGGGAGGATGGACAGGACCCGGTTCTGTTGAAAAAAATCCAGGATAAGAACATTTTATTGTTAAAAGGGTGGGTGGCCACAAAAGCCCATGGCAGAAAATTTGTAAAAAAAGTCAGCATTGCAAGTGTTGACGGCCAGGTGTCAAAAACATTTGACTGCGACCTTGTGGTGGCATCAGCGGGTATGACACCGGTAACCGGTCATATTACAGTGGCGCAAGGCACGCTCAAGTATGATAATCATACGGGTTTTTTCCTGCCAGATCAAATGCCGGAAAAAATGCATGCGGCCGGTCGTCTTTTGGGGATTAATGATCCCTTATCCATTGAAGCATCAGGATCACTTGCTGGTTTAAAGGCTGCCTTTGATTGTGAAAATTGTTCCATTGGGGAAATAGGTGAAGCTAAAAAAGACATGGAAAACCTTCCCGGACCGGATCGGGGAACAAAACTTGTAACTGCACCTGTGAAAGGTCGTAAGAGCTTTATCTGCTTTGACGAAGATGCAACCATTAAAAATATCAAACAGGCCATTGAAAAAGGATTTGACGTTCCCGAACTGATCAAGCGGTTTACAGCGACGGGATTAGGGCCAGGCCAGGGTGGTATCCCAGGTCATAACCTGCCCTTGTTTGTGGCGAAATATCAGGCTTTGCCCGATATTTCCATCAGACCCACCAATGTCAGGCCACCCCTTGTCCCCACATTGATTTCTACCTATGCCGGGGTCAATCACAAGATGTTCAAAATAACGCCCATGGATGAGATGCAGAGAAAAGATGGCGGAATCTTCAGAAATCTTGGCGTATGGCAGCGGGCTCGTTATTTTTCAAATGATTTATCCTGTAAAAAAGAGATTGAAAATGTCAGATCCAACGTGGGAATGCTGGATGGATCAACCCTTGGTAAGTTCAGGCTTTATGGGCCGGATGCATTAAAAGCACTCCAGAGGGTGTTTGTATCAGATATGTCCAAGGTAAAACAGGGCCGGATCAAATACTCAGCCATGTGCAATGATGACGGCTGCGTGATAGATGATGGGGTTGTCATCAAACAGGGAGAAAATGATTATTATTTCACCACTTCAAGTGGTCGTGCAGGACAGACCGTTGAATGGATCAGATACCATACCAGGTATGACGGATGGAATTTTGCCCTGGTAAATCTTACGGATTCCCTGGGTGTAATCAACCTTTCAGGGCCCAATGCCAGGAAGGTGCTTGAAAAAATTGTGGATATTGACATTTCAAATGAGGCCTTTGGTTATTCAGAATACAAAGAGTTTAAAATAAGTGATACTATTCCTGTGAGAGCCATGCGCCTGGGGTTTGTGGGCGAACTTTCCTATGAACTGCATGTGCCATCTTCGTATATGAAGGCTGTCTGGCTGATGCTCAATGAAGCTGGAAAAGAATTCAATATTTTAAATTTTGGTGTTGAAGCCCAGAACGTGCTTCGTATGGAAAAATGCCATATTATTCTTGGTCAGGAATCTGAGCAGAGGACCAATCTTCTGGATGTGGGTCTTGGGTTTTTGTGGGATCGGAAAAAAGCAGATGCAAAAACTGTTGGTGCAGTTGCATTGCACCAGGCAGAGAAAGACCAGACCCGTCTTAAGCTTGTTGGGTTTAAAATGGAAAACAATTCCCGGGCTCCCAGAGATGGCGCATTGATTGTGGATGACAAGGTCAGGGGATATATCGCTACTGCAAGAGACAGTTTTTCATTAAATGAAGCAGTGGGAATGGCCCTGGTTGAGGCACCCCTTTCCAAGATCGGCACCCGGCTTACGATTTTCGAAGATGAGTGCGGTGATGACAGGATTTACGGGAAAGTGGTTGAAATGCCGTTTTATGATCCTGAAGGTAAACGGATGAAAATGTAAGGATAAATCATGAAAAAATTACAAAGAGTTTCCCCGGTTGTGCTTAAAAGTACACCTGTTAAAGTTGAGACAAGGGACAACTGGGAAGTGGTAATGGAGTACAAAGGAGAAGGAGACGGCCCATATCTGGTTGACTTGAGTCACAGACCTCGGTTTGATTTTCAGGATGCCAACCTTGCAGCCCAAAAACCGTTTGGAATTGTCATCCCTGAAACACCGGGCCATTGTGTCCTTGAAAACGGTATTCTTGCCAGTCGTATGAACAGTACACAGGTGTCATTGTTTAATCTTAACGCTCAAGACAATGTCAGCATGCCGGAGGAGTCAGGGTTTACAGATGTTACAGAATCCACATTATGTGTTGCTTTGATGGGGAAAAATGTGTTTTCAATCTGTGAAAAATTGACGGCCCTTGATTTTATGGATCCGCAAAAAAAGGCACCTTTCCTTTTTCAGGGCCCTTTATCCCATGTGCCTTGTCAGATAGTGACATTGAGTAAAGAGATTGATAGTGCAGGAATTATATTGACCTGCTCAAGAGGATATGGAAGAGATATGATAGATTCCTTCCTTCATGCAGGTGAAGAATTCGGGTTGAAGCCAGCCGGTGAAAGCAGGTTTGCCAACTGGATTAAAGAACTTTAATAATAGTTTTCGATGAGGAACTAAATAGAAGGAGATAAAAATGAATAAAAAATATGATGCAATTATTATTGGAGCCGGTGTCATCGGGTGCCCCATTGCCTACGAGCTTTCTAAAATGGGATACAAAACCCTTAATGTTGACAAGCTTCCAGATGCAGGAGAAGGCTCCACGGCTGGATCATGCGCCATTGTAAGAGCCCATTACTCAACTGCCGACGGCGTGGCTATGGCCTATGAGGGATTTAAATACTGGCTGAACTGGGAACAATATCTGGACAATGTAAATGATGAAAAAGGACTTGCCAAATACATGAACACAGGATCACTCCTGCTCAAGTCCCAGGGTCATGACTGGAAAAAAGTTCAGAAAAATTATGATGAAGTAGGGGTTCAGTACGAAGAATGGGATAATGATAAGATAAGAAAAATGATTTCTGTGGCTGATCTTCACGAATTCTGGCCCGTGAAACGTCCTGAAGACCCGAGCTTTTATGATGAACCAACCAAAGAGCTTGAAGGCGGTATTTTCTGCCCTGAAGGCGGTTATGTAAATGATCCGGCTCTGTCTGCCCATAATATCATGAGAGCTGCTGAAGCAAAAGGCGCAACGTTTATGTTTAATGCCGAAGTGATTGATGTCAGAAGCGATAACAGCAGAGTAACCGGTATTACATTGAAAGACGGCACCCAGATTGATGCAGGAATTGTTGTCAATGTTGGCGGGCCCCATTCCTTTTTGATCAATAAGATGGCTGAAGGCGTATGGGAAGGCTGCAACATCAAAACAAAGGCTCTTCGGCATGAAGTTATGTATTGTCCTTCGCCTGAAGGATATGATTATCTCAATGACGGGTATCACATGTCTGATGGGGATATCGGCTGTTATGTCCGTCCGGAAGTCGGTAATACATTTTTGATCGGCAGTGAAGATCCGGACTGTGATCCTCAGGAATGGGTTGATCCTGATGCATTTTATGCCGGCAAAGGCGGGCATGGCAAGGATAATGTTCTCACGGACGAACAGTGGAAAGCACAGTGCTACAGGCTTGGCAAACGGATTCCAACTCTTTCCGTACCTAATCAGCCCAAAGGGGTTGTTGATCTTTATGACTGCTCTGATGACTGGATTCCGGTTTATGACAAGTCTGATCTGCCAGGGTATTACATGGCGATTGGGACCAGTGGTAATCAATACAAGAATGCGCCTGTTGTCGGGCACATGATGGCCCAGTTGATTGAAGCGTGCGAAAAGGGTCTGGATCATGATAAAGAGCCCTTGCAATACAAGTTCAAGTATACTGACAGGTCAACGGATGTGGGCTTTTTCTCAAGAAAAAGAGAAATCAATTATAATAGTTCCTTTTCCGTAAACGGATAAAAAGGCATTGTAAAAATATTTTTACCATGAAATTTCTGAAGAGCACGAAGAAAGTATGATTTTTCTCTTCGTGCTCTTCATGTTATTCGTGGTAGATGAAGTATTGCTCGACTGAAAACCGCCAATTTTGGAAGCATAAGCTCCTTTGCGAACCGATTACTGGGTGTTGGGCTCGAATATTTTTTAAGATTAAGTTTTAATGGTGAATAACAAATGCAAATCTATATATGCGTTAAACATGTTCCTGATTCTGCTGCTCATATTGCCATTCTTGATAAAAATCGTATTGATGAAAACATATCCTTTCTTTTAAATCCCTATGATGAACATGCCGTTACAGAAGCAGTTAAGATAAAAAATAATAATCCAGGTTCTGAAATTATTGCCGTGTGCCTTGGTAAAGATGATGCCGAAAAAACGATTCGGTCTGCACTGGCCATGGGGGCTGACAGAGGGATTTTGATCACAAATGATAAAAATTACGACAGCATGGTAACAGCACTTGCCCTTAGGGCTGCCATTGAACAGGACGGAAATCCCGGACTGATTTTTACAGGCAAAGAATCCATTGATACGGAAGGAATGCAGACCTTGTTCCGAATCGGGGCATTATTTGATTTTCCCGTTGCCACAAACGTTGTCAAGCTGGATATTGAGGAAAACATTGCTATTGTTGACTGTGAACTATCCGGTGGTGTTGCCAGTACCTATGAGATGTCTTTGCCCTGCGTGATCGGGGCGGGAAGGGGATTGAATACCCCCAGATACCCGACTTTTCCCGATGTGGTTAAATCTAAAAAAAAACCAATCCAAAAAATTGCTTTTACTGACTTGAATATTAAAGATTCTCTGGCAGGAATGCGAACTGTTGAACTGGAACCTTTGCGCCAAGCCAGGGATCCAAAAGAGATAAAAGGTGATGCCAGAGTCGTTGCAAAAGAAATTGTAAGAATTCTTAAACAAGAGGCAAAGGTCCTATGATGAAAAATATCGGTATCATCATAGAAATGGATAAAGGGAGAGTTAAAGAAACTAATTTTGGCATGATCACCCTGGCAAGGGCAAAGGATACCCAGATTTTTGCTTTTGTCATGGATGCTGATGCAGCAAGTGTAAAAGAGGATCTTGAATCCTTTGGCATAACAAATATCGTTGAAATTGGTCTTGCAAAAGACCAGCAGACCAACCCGGTTATAAGGGCGAAAGCTATTATAAATGCCATTAAAGAGTTTAATATTTCCATGGTTTTTGGTCTTTCCACTGCAATGGGAAAAGACCTTCTGCCGCGGATAGCAGCCCTGCTTGATGCGCCCCTGGTCATGGATTGTTTTTATGTTGACCTTGAACAAAAATTTGCAAGGACATCCCAGTATTCAGGTAAAACCATTGCCAGGATACAAGTAACAGGGGAGGTCCTGGTGTTTGGTGTCAGACCCAATGCAGTTGAACCTGTCAAGGCTCAGGCAGCGGCCCAGATTTTGAAATTTGATTCAAGCCACCTTGTTGCCAAAGGTTTCAGGGTTATTAAAGCAGGTGGAATAGACAAGACCACAACCATTAACCTTGCCGAGGCTGATGTGATTATTGCCGGAGGAAGGGGTATGAAAAACAGTGAAAATTTCAACATCCTTTCCCAATGTGCAAAAAAGATCAATGCTGCTGTCGGAGCATCCAGAGTGGCTGTGGATTCAGGCTGGGTGCCCTATTCCATGCAGGTAGGGCAGACGGGAGAGAAAGTAAGTCCAAAGGTTTATATTGCCTGTGGCATATCAGGGTCTATCCAGCATTTTGCCGGTATGAAAACCTCGGGAATGATTATTGCCATCAATACGGATGAAAATGCCGCCATCATATCAAATTGTGATTATTACGTGAATGCTGATGCTTTAGAAATCATACCTATGCTTACAAGAATTTTGGATAATGGCTTAGAAAAAAAATATGACAGCACGGCTTTTGTATGATAAAAGACATGCTTTTATAAAAGGCACCAGGTTATGAATGGAGACAGGAACATGGGTTCGGCAAAACAATTTGGACAATTGCTTAATATAGACTTAAGCTCAGATCAGTGCTGTCTTTCAGCATTCCCTGAAACTGCATTGGAGTATATCGGAGGCCGTGGATTTAATATCTGGTATCTCTATCATCATCTTTCTCCCGAAACAGAGCCTTTGGCTCCTGATAACATGCTGCTGCTATCATGCGGCCTTCTTACAGGGTCATCTGCTCCAACCTCATCAAGGCTGCATATTAATGCGCTCTCACCTTTGACAGGAATATTGGGAAGTTCAAATATTGGCGGGTATGCAGGCGCCTGGCTCAGGTCCTGTAACATTGCCTCCATCATCATAACAGGAAAATCAAAAAAACCGGTAATCCTTTATATTGATTCAAAAGGAGCCCGTCTTGAGGATGCATCCCATCTCTGGGGACGTGATACTTTTGAAACCCAGGAGATTATTAAACAATCCCATAAAGATAAAAAATTAAAGATCCTGACCATCGGGCCTGGAGGAGAAGGCAAGGTAAGGTTTGGCGTGATTATGACCGAAAAAGATCATGCTGCCGGTAGAACGGGAATGGGATCGGTCATGGGATCAAAAAATCTTAAAGCAATTGTGATTTGTAAAGGAAGCCATAAACATTTCCATGCTATCACACCCTTGCAGAAAAAGGCTGTCAACGCCTATGTGTCTGAAATAAAAAAAGCACCCGAATTCGGCTTTTTTTCAAAATATGGCAGTTCAGGATATGTAAAATGGGTAAATGACATGGGGATCATGGGCAGGAAAAATTATGGTAAAATCGGAACGGACCAGATTGAAAAAATAGATGCCAGAAAGCTTGATAAAAATATTGTCCGGTCCAGTGGCTGCTTTCGGTGCCCTATACAGTGCAAAGCAGATCTTAAGCTGGATGGATCAAAGAAAGATGAGCATTTCACACGGCCTGAATTTGAACCTGTTCTTAACCTGGGACCAAAATGCGGTCTTGAAGACCTTACCCAGATTATTAAGCTGGATAATCTGTGTTCCCGTCTGGGAATCGACAGTACTTCTGCGGCATCTGTCATTGCCTTTGCCATGGATCTTTTTGAAAAAAAAATATTACCAGACCATTTGATTGGAGATCTTGATCTTTCCTGGGGCAATGCCGACACCATGGAAAAATTACTTTATCAGATGGTTGATGGTAAGGGCCTTGGCAAAATTTTACGTCTTGGCGTCCGAAGGGCGGCCCAGCTCATCGGCAATGGTGCATCTAACTATGCTGCCCATATCAAGGGGCTTGAACTTACTGCCTATCATCCTGCCGCCATTATGGGCACTGCCCTAGGATATGCCGTATCAAGCCGGGGTGGTGATTATAATAATGTGTATGCATCCCTGGAATACAGCTGGACCAAAGAACAGGCAAAAAAAGAGTTTGGAACCTACGAAGCCGTTAATATTAAATCCATCTGTGCAAAAGGGCTGGTGATAAAAAAAGCCGTTACCACCAATATCATTATTGATAGTCTGGGTCTTTGCAAGGTACCGGTATTATCTCTTTTAAAATCCTTTAACCTTGAAAGTGAAGTCAGACTCATTAATGGCCTGACGGATTTAAACTTTTCAAAAAAAGATCTTTTTGATGCAGGACAGAAAATTGCAAGCTTTGAAAAGCTTTTCAATATCCGCCATGAAAAAGGGGATATTGAAGACACGCTTCCTGAGATGTTTTTTAATAAAGACAGCGATCAGGGATTAACCCTGAAAAATTTTGAAACCATGTTACAGGAGTACTACACTGCCATGGAGTGGGATAAAAAAGGAATCCCTCCTGAACCGGCATAAAAAAAGAATTTTATTAAATTGGAGAAAAAAAATGATTCAGTCTTCAAACATTCAAAGCAGATCCGTTGGTATGAAGATTTTCACGGATGACCAGATCTGGGAAATAAAACAGGCCGCCTTTGATATTATTGAAAGAGTCGGGTTTAAATGCAAGCACAAAGAAGTTCATAAAATGATGAAACAGGCCGGGGCCTGGGTTAAGGACAACAATATCAAAATTCCAAGACATATTGTTAAAGAATGCCTGGTCACAACCCCCAATGGCTGGACCATCTATGACCGCAACGGCAGACAGGCAATGGAAGTTGAAGGTGAGAAAAGCCACTACGGTACATCCACAGCCAGCCCCTTTACACGGGATGCATTTACTGGTGAATTCCGCCAGACCAGTATCAAGGATATCGAGCTGGGTGGAAAAGTTGCAGATTACCTGGATGGCATTGATTTTGTCATGCCCATGGGAAGTGCCCAGGATGTGCCGGCAGATGCCGCGGATGTCCATGAATTTGAAGCCATGGTTTCCAACACGACAAAACCGGCTGTTTTTATCGGTTATACAGCCCTTGGCTGTGAATATGTTTATGAGATGGCGGCCGTGATTGCCGGGGGACAGGAAAACTTAAGCCAGAAACCATTTGTTATTCTCTATCCAGAGGCTATTGCACCTTTTTTCTTCCCCGATGAAGTCATAGAGCGTATTTTTATTGCAGCCGATCGGTTTATGCCACAATTGCCAGGTTCCACTGTCCAGGCAGGTGCCACAGGCCCGGTAACCCTGGCAGGAGTTATCACTCAGATCACGGCAGAAGCACTTATCCATATCACCATTGCCCAGTTGCGGAAAAAAGGATGTCCTGTCGCCATGAGCGGTAATGTCGGTATTCTTGACATGAAAACAGCACTCATGACAATGGGGGCACCTGAAAACAGTCTGGCAATTGCTGCCCAGGCAGAAGTCGCATTGTCTTTTAATCTGCCCACCTGGGGCTTAGCAGGTGGAACTGATTCCAAAAGCTTAGATGCCCAGGCAGGCATTGAAAGTGCCTTTTCAATATTGAGCCAGGGGCTTTCCGGCTTGAACCTTATCCATGATGTCGGGTATCTGGCTACGGGCATGGCCTGTTCTCTTGAACAGCTGGTTATGGGCAATGAAGTGGTGGGGATGACAAAGCGTTTTGTAGAAGGTATCACCGTAAATAGAGAAACCATTGCAAGGCAGATCATGGAAGATGTGGGGCCTGGTGGTCATTTTCTGGTGCAGCAGCATACCATGAATCATTTTAAAAAAGAGCTGTCTAATGCTAAACTTATGAACCGCCAGACCATTGATGGCTGGAAAGATGCCGGCAAACTCACAATGGAAGACAGGGTGAAACAAGAAGTCAGAATGATCGCCGAAACCCATAAGCCTGAGCCATTAAGCGATAAAATCATTTCAGAGCTGGACCGGTTGAAAAGAGAAGGCGAAAAGGAAATCCTTGCCAAATTAAAAAAAGGATAATTGTAACTATTCAGCTCTTATGCTTGATACCGCCCTGTCCGATGGATATTTTTGTTCGATGCTAAACGCTTAACCTCCTGCAAATATCCATCAGACAGGGCTTTGAGATTACTTGTTTTAACGGGCTAAACAATTGCGGATAATTTTTGTATTATCCTGGAATATCAAATCATATAAATATTATTACCCTTGGAGAAAAAAATAAATGAGTCAAAAAAAATATGATGCCATCATCATTGGTGCCGGTATCATTGGAAACAGCATTGCCTATGAACTGGCTTTGAAAGGCTATAAAACACTGAGCATCGACAAGCTGGGCGGTTCTGGCTTTGGTTCCACTGCAGGATCATGTGCCATTATCCGGCTTTACTATTCATCGCCTGAAGGGGTGGCCCTGGCCCGGGAAGGTTATTATTACTGGCTGGACTGGCCAAAATACCTGAAGACCATTGATCCTGACGGCATGGCATATTACAAGAATACAGGTGCCATGGTCTACAAATCTGAACACAACAAGAATCTGGCTCCGGTGATGGAATCCCTGGATGCCCTTGGCGTGGGTTACCTGGAACTGACCCCGGAAGACATGAAGCAATATATACCCAACCCTGATCTTCACTCTTTCCATCCCCAGAAACGCATGGATGATCCTGATTTTGGAAAGCCCACGGGAAAAAGCATCAACGGGGCTGTCTATGTTCCTGAATCAGGCTATGTAAGCGATCCCAAGCTCTCCACCCATAATGTGGAAATGGCAGCCCGGAATGTGGGCTCGGATTTCATGTTTAACACTCAAGTTGTGGATATCCTGAAAAAAGACGGCAGAGCAGCCGGAGTGGCCCTGAAAGACGGCACTATTATCGAAGCACCTGTGGTGGTCAATGTGGCAGGCCCCCATTCATACCTGATTAACCGCATGGCAGGGGTTGAGAATAAGATGAACATCAAAACCAGGGCTTTACGGGTGGAAGTGGCCCATGTGCCAAGTCCTGAAGGGGTAGACTGGGAAAACACCGGCATTATAACTTCAGACTCTGACACGGGGGTTTATACACGACCTGAAGTCGGAAATCACGTCCTTATCGGCAGCGAAGAACCGGATTGTGATCCTTTAGATTATGTGGACCCGGATGATTATAATGAAAATTTTACAGACCAGATCAAGACCCAGGCCATGAGGGTAGCCATGCGGATTCCGGATCTGCCCATCCCCAATAAAGACCAGGGACTGGTGGATCTCTATGATGTATCTGATGACTGGTACCCCATTTATGACAAGTCAGATCTGCCTGGATATTATATGGCCATCGGCACCAGCGGCAACCAGTACAAGAATGCGCCTCCAGTGGGTTCTTTTATGAGCGAACTCATCCAGTATTGCGAAAGCGGCAATGACCATGACAAAACACCCCTGCAATATAGGATGAAATATATTAATCATACACTGAATATTGGTTTTTTCAGCCGGAACCGGGAAATCAATCAGGATTCCAGTTTTTCGGTTATCGGATGAGGATCGCCTGCTATAGAGGCTGTCATGAGAATTCCGGAACCGTCGGAACGTATTTGTGCGAAATAAAAAGACATCTGCCATAAGACTTAAAACAGACTTTTAAGCCGGGAGAGCTGGCTGGGAAACAGGCATCCAAAATGGTGTTTTAATTTAAGAAAGATCAGTTTGTATTATATTCCCAGCCATGGCAGCCCCCATCAGATTTATTGCAAAGGGAAGGTGAAGCTCAGATAGAGGTATGCTTTGATCAAAGCCTTTAATAGCTGGAAGAGCGAGCATTCCTGAGAGAGGGAATTTTTGGATTGAGTTTTTTTTCGGCATTTCTAAGAATGCCTGTTGTGTAATTATTATCATCCTTGCATGTCTGCATCCAAAGACTGCCAGGTCATCTGTAGCCTGATCAAAATTTATTTCACTGGTAGCATCCAGAACAATAAGGTTGTCTTCACAAGCCTTATATCCAGGCCGAAGAATTGGGAGATACCATTCTCCTTCTGCAAAAAAAGGTGTTTCAACTCTGGATGTAAGGTCGTTTGGCATTGTTTTCAAGTACAAATTTATATTTTCTCCATTAAGATATTTTTTCTCCCACTTGATTGTTTTTTCTTCCCCATATTTTTGAATCATTCTTTCTCTTTTTTCAAGACGTACATATTTTGTATCAACTCTGTTATCAACGGTAACAAGAGAGCCATGGGCACCCGTACCAAACGAAAGCCATTTTGCAAGCCTGTTTCCTTCCATATCAAATTTTTTAACAAAATCATTTCCTGTTCCATCACAGGGACAAAGGTAATAAAGAGACCTGTATGCCTGATTTGCATGCATTACTCTGATAATATCATTGGCAAGGTTCTGATCATTTAGAATTGAAAGAATTACATTACAACTTCTTTTAAAATGTTTTTCAAGATTATTGCCTTTTTCAGAATCATAAAGTTTCCATGCATTAATTAGCATTAAAGAAAGTCCAGCATAAAGAACTGAGCTTTCTATACCTTTGAAATCCTTTTTAAAAACACATTTATCCATGGAAAATTTTGTTTTATTATTCAAAAGATTATGTCCAAACCAGAGTATTTTGTTTTTTTCAATTTCCCCGAAATCATTTGGGATATCATTTGGGTCGCCCGTGGAAGATACTAAAATCACAATTGAGTCACTGTCTATGGAAGATAATGGCTCTGTTGAGGTTAAACAAATCATTCTTGAAGGGAAAAATCTATTTAATTTCGCAATAGTATTTTGCACACTTGTTTTAGCAGCAAGGTCAAGCGGGAGAAAAAAAAGATCATTATCATGTCGTGAATCAAAAATGGAAGAATAAAGCATTTCTATTGATTTTTCATTATAATCAAATAATGTACCAAATGGATTGTCACATGATATCGCTTGAGCAAGCATCTTCATCATATGAAAATATTCTTTTGCCCAGTCTTTGAAATGACTGCTTTCCCATTTGGTCAGAGTTGTATAATCAATCGCCTCTATATCGTTAAATATATTTTTTTCTCTGTTTCTTATGTGGAAAAACTCTTCTTGATAATTTGTTTTTATAGGCGACATTGATCTTGATGTTGTTATGGATTTTGCGCGATTCCTTGGGTAATCATCAGCTTTTCTGCCCCTGGCATTCCCTGAATAAAAAGCTAACATATAATAGAAACAAAGATCGGCAAAAGGCTGAAAACAGTCACTAGTTCTTGGTAAAATAACCATTTTCCCTTTACTCAGTGTTTCAATTCTATCTATTCTGCTTCCTTCAGAGGTAACAGCAAAAAACTCAATATCTGCTTTGTAAAAAACTTCCATTATTTCAATGGCTTCTATTATTCTTTCCTGGGACGTTGCATTGATAATGATAAAATTTTTGGTTTTAAAGGAATTAAAAAGATTAATATCAACATTTTTATAATCAACAGCATTGGTTTTTACAGACCATGTCATCTCTTCCATCTTTAGCGCTGCTTCATATCCTGTTCCCGTTGTATTCAGAGCATCAATAATATAAAAAGTCTCTGTATCTTCATATGAAAATGAAAGGTTCTCGCAGGTAGTTTTTATTTTTTCATTGGAAATAATTTGTTTTGTGATTTCGGGAAGCTGCCGGATATTTCCCAAAAGCGTATAATCTATCTGTTTTTCCATGATACTGCTGCAAAGCCATAATATTAAAAGGTCTATGTTGAGAAGAGAACAAAACGTGCTTTTTATTGCCGGGATTGTAATTTCTTCCCCGCTCATAACATGTATTGTGCCACAGTTTTTTTGTGTAATAATACCCATATCACCAAATGTTTTTTCAGTTATTCCTGCGAAAAGAACATTCATGGAATTCAGGGTTTTGGCTAGTTTCACCATTTCTGCAGTTGTTGAACTCCAGCTTACCAGTAGAACCAGGTCAGCATCAGGGATAAACATGGAAGAAGGCAGGCATACGTCAACAGGTTGTATGCAGACCACCTGGATATCCGGTAAAAGTGTTCTTATTAAGCCTGCTGCAAAAAAAGTAATATGATTTGATGTTCCCATGCCTGCAAGAACAATTCGTTTTAATCCTTTTAATTTTTTACCAAACCTGCTTTGTAGTTTTTTTGTATTAATTGGGAGATCATTAAAGGTTGAATCTTCATTAACAATTGTAGGAATGATATGCTCTAAAAGACCTGGCACTTCCTCTAAATGAGATTCGAAAAACGATTTGTCCATATCTTTATGAACATGAGAAGGTGTAAGGTTGATTGAAGAATGCTCAATGTCATGGAGAATATTATTATCGAAATCTGATATTTTTATTTTACGTCTTAAGATGCCATTTTCAAAACATGTAAATATTTTTGCAAATATCTCTTCTCCTTCAAGAGTGTAAA
>JAQICW010000056.1 GCA_027858355.1 Desulfobacula sp. | reverse complement strand
TCCTGGCCGGTAATTTTTTTTTAAAAATAAAGACTATAATGTGTAATTTTCCCCATCGGGAAATATTAATTTGCAATCCCCTTTATGCTTTGATATATTCCCGATAGGGAAAAATATCATAAGAAGGATAATTAAAAATGAATACTAAAACCATAGGGAAACTTGTCAAAAAGGCAAGAAAAAAACAAAACTTCACCCAGGCAGAAGCTGCAGGGTACTTGAACATAGGCGCCCGTTTTTTATCTGACTTAGAGAATGGCAAGCCCACCATCCAATTAGAAAAAACACTTCAGGTTTTAGAGGGAATAGGCTTTAATATTCTGATAATCCCCAAATCAAACCATAAACTAACTCGGTATATTGAGGATCATCTAAATGAAGAATAAATTAAATGTATTTGTCAATCAGTTTAAAGTTGGGGAATTATGGTTAGATGATCAGGGTCGATTTTGCTTCCAGTATTGTGAGCCATGGCTAAATAATCCAAACAATCAACGTTTGTCCATTTCTTTGCCATTAAGAGGGGAGCCTTTTTTAAAGGATTCTTCTTATGCTTATTTTACCAACCTTTTGCCTGAAGGAAAAATTTTGTCTGTATTATCCAGGAATCTTGGGATTTCGGATAATGACTATTTCGGATTGCTTAAAGCAATTGGAGGAGATTGTGCCGGCGCGGTTTCATTACATCTGGAAGGTGTGATGCCGTCTGAAAAAAGAACCTATTCATATGAGGCTTTGATGGAAGATCTTTTGCTGCAAAAGCTAAAGGGTTTGAGGGACAACCCTTTTCTATCTGTTGAAGAAAGAAGGATGTCTTTGGCCGGGGCTCAGGAGAAACTGCCGGTTTACTTAAAGGGCAACCAGATCCTTTTACCCGTTGACGGGGCGCCATCTACCCATATTGTCAAAACGCCGATTCAAGATTTGCAGGGAACAGTGATAAATGAAACGTATTGTATGATGCTGGCTAAAAAGATGGGGTTAGAGGTTCCAGAAGTTAAGATCCATAAAATAGGCGATTTGTCAGTGTATATGATACGTCGATATGACAGGATAATAGCTGGAGAAAAGGTTGTCCGGGTAGTTCAGGAAGATTTTTGTCAGGCCCTGAAAGTAAATTCGCAACAAAAGTATGACCCAACCCTGCAAGATTACTTCGGTCTGATTAAAAAAGAATGTACAGATCCAATTGTCGATTCAAGGAAGTTGTTTAATTTAATCATTTTTAACGGCTTAATCGGCAATGCAGACGGGCATGCAAAAAATATTTCTTTGATTCATGATCAAAAAGGAACCAGGCTGGCTCCTTTTTATGATTTGTTGTCCACCCACATCTATCACGATTTTACAAAAAAGATGCCCGGAAAAATAGCCGGTAAAAAAAGGAATTTTCTTCACCTTAAACAGAAACATTTCAGAGCCCTTGGCCATGAAATAGGTATCAAGCCGAATATTGTCATAAAAACTGCAATAGATATGTCAGAAAAAATCATTGAGACTTCAAGAGAGACGACCGCAGAGTTCAAGTCATTGTATAATACTATTTCGATAGTTGATCAAATCAATCGCATCATAAAAAATCATGCCGATACAATGATTCAGGAGCTTTCACAAAAAAAAATATAATTATCTAAAGGCTTCACAGCAATTTGCTATACTTGTTTTATGTTTTTTCGAAGATATACCGTTTGCCTCTTACCATTACATTGGGAGGCTTTCGTTCATTTTCAAATATATCGTAACCTTGCTTAAGATTTTTCCAGAAGCTATACCATTTTGATTCTTTATGCTGTTCCATATTTTTTTTGGTCATTCGGAAAGGAAAGATATGCACCCTGATAAATGATTGACCACCCCTTAAAGCTGCGTCTGCCATGGTATATATTTCTTCTATTTTTTCATCGGTCATGGCATAGCAGCCGATGGACACGCAATCCCCATGTACCATGAGAGCACTTCCCGTTCTCCCATGAGCTCTGTCATAGGAATTTGGATATCCAATATTGAAAGACATATGAAATTGGCTTGATGGATTTAGCTGATTCGGCTTTACAAAATAGAACCCTTCCGGGCTCTGGCGGTCGTCGGTGCGCATTTTGGGGCCTAAGCTGCCGGAAAATCGACACAATTTGTATGTTTTGAACAATTCAAATTTTTGGGAATTTTCAACCCAGATCTCTAACTCACCAGACTTTTTGAATATTCTTATGAAAATGGGTGAGCTTAAAGATAGTCCCTGGCTTAAAAGATCCTTTGCAAGAATCGGCCTGACCTTGGCAAGAACCCGTCTTGATTTTCTAGTTGAAGGGAGGTCTGCGGCTAAGGATATATCAGCCAGAAATAATCCAATAACAATGAGTGCAATGGTCACTATACTTTTTTTCATATTTGTCTTAATTAAAACCTATTGGTTTTTATCTTGTCCCATGCCGATTCTATAAGAATCAAGAATGCCGATTATCCAACAAATGGCTATGGCAATCGTTGCAATACTCAGTAGTTGAGATTCAGAGCCCGTTGACTGGTTTGATAACAATTGGTTGATGACTGTGGCATCTGCTTGAACATGGCCAAGTTGTATTTTTTCAACGATTTGCAAAGCTTTTTCTACCATATTTAAAATTAAATAGTAGATCCCAAGGGAAGAAACACCAACTAAAAGGAGACCGGGAAAATACTTTTTTAAGTAAATATGCCCTGCACCGGGAAATACAAAAGCAGATATAAGGGATGCTTTTATTGATTTTTTCATTGATGCCTTACCTTGCAAATATTGTTGGCCCAAAGTAAATAGAACAATTTATTAGCATATCATTTTGCCTGTTAATGTGCCTGGGCCCAGTTTTCACCGGACCCGAAATTGACTTCCAAAGGAACTTTAAGGGGATAAACATGCTCCATAACAGTTTTTGCCAGAGCAATCAATTGGTCTTTTTCTTCAAACGGGGTTTCAAATATGATTTCATCATGGACGGACAAAAGCATTTTTGAAGCCAGCTTGTTTTTTCGCAGGGCAGCATCCATTTTGATCATGGCAAGTTTAATTAAATCAGCTGCACTGCCCTGGATGGGCGTATTAACAGCTGCCCTCTGGGCAAAATTCCGAAGATTGACATTGGAAGAATTGATATCATCCAGACGTCGTTTTCTGCCAAATATGGTTTGGACCTCACAGGTTTTCTTTGTTTCTTCTATGGTGGTATCAATAAATTTTTTGACACCGGAATAGCGTTTAAAATAATTATCAATATAGGCCGTGGCCATCTTTCTGGAAATGGAAAGATCATTGGCCAGCCTGAATCCGCTCATGCCGTATACAATGCCGAAATTGATGGTTTTTGCCTGGTTCCTTAAATCATCTGTAACAAATTGTGGCAGAACCTGGAAAATTTCCAGGGCCGTCCTGGTATGAATATCCTCCCCATTATTAAAGGCTTCAATAAGGATTTTATCTTCTGCACAATGGGCCAGAATTCGCAGTTCTATCTGGGAATAATCTGCTGAAATAAGGGTATGGCCTTCTTTGGGGATAAAAGCTTCCCTTATTTTTTTTCCTTCTTTTTTCCGGATGGGAATGTTTTGAAGATTAGGCTTGGAACTGCTTAACCGGCCTGTGACCGTGATGGTCTGGTTAAATGAGGTATGGATTCTGCCACTGTCTTTGTTGATAAGGTTTTCAAGGGAGTCCACATAGGTTGATTTAAGCTTGCCAAGGGTCCTGTATCTTAAAAGTTTTTCCGGCAGTTCATGGTCAAGGGCAAGCTTGGTAAGGACTTCCACATCTGTTGAATAATTGGTTTTCTTTTTTGTCTTTTTTGCGGTTTTCAGTTGTAATTTTTCAAACAGGATGACCCCCAGTTGCTGGGAAGAATTAATATTAAATTCTTCACCGGCAAGGGCATAGATTTCTTTTTCAAGGGTTTTCAGTTCTATGTCAAAGGTATTGGAAAGTTGTTTTAAGGCGTTCCTGTCCACTTTGATCCCTTGAATTTCCATGTCTGCCAGAACCCTGATAAGCGGGACCTCAATAGTTTCCATCAGGTTGGAAAAGCCCTGATCCTTTAGTTGTTTTTCAAACTCCTGATAGGCCATAAAAGTAATGTCAGCATCTTCACAGGCATAATCCACAGCCTGGGATATGGGGACGTCCTGAAAACCAATCTGGTCTTTTCCTTTGCCTGTTACATCTGTATAGGAAATTGTTTTATAGCCAAACAGATCCATGGCAATTTTATCAAGGCTGTGACCCCTAATGGACGGATTAAGCAAATAAGAGGCGATCATGGTATCAAAGGCAATTCCTTCAAGGGTTATGCCGAATCTTGACAGGACAATATAGTCATACTTGATGTTTTGCCCGACCTTTTTAATCTCAGGATTTTCAAGGACAGGCTTGAAAATCCTCAAGATATCTTCTTTTGTGGGCTGTTCATATTCGTCAAAACCTTTGTGGCCGATGGGGATGTAAAACCCCTGGTTCTCCCTGAAAGAAAAAGAGATGCCTACCAGGTTTGCCTTGGTGGGATGTTTTGAGGTTGTTTCCGTATCAATGGCAAAAATCTGTTTGTTTTCAAGTACATTGGCCAGTTTTTCAAGCTCTCTGGTTGTGGTGATGAGCTTGTATATTTTTTTTGTTTTGTCTGCTTTTTGTGCAAATTCTGCGGCAAGGGTTTTGAATTCAAATTCCTGGAATAATTCAAATGCTTTTTTCCTGTCAAATTCTTGAAGCCTGAAATCTTCGATGGGCTTTTTTACAGGAACAGACATATTAATAGTGGCCAGGTCCCGGCTTAATAATACAATATCTTTGCTGGAGGAAATATTTTCATATAATTTTTTATTGGCTTTAAGACTGTCAAGGTTTTCATAAATATTGTCAATGGAACCAAACCTGGCAATAAGCTTTATGGCAGTTTTGGGTCCGACTCCCTGGACACCGGGGATATTGTCTGACGTGTCTCCGGCAAGCCCGAGAACATCGATAAATTGCCTGGGTTCTATTCCCATATCTATTTTTATTTTGTTCACATCTGTTATTGTGTCTTTCATGGGGTCCCACAGGGTGCATTGTTCAGTAATAAGCTGGATAAAATCTTTGTCCCCCGTTACCATGACCACTTCAAATCCTTGTTCCTGTGCAAGTTTTGAATAGGTTCCCACAAGATCGTCAGCCTCAAATCCCAGTTTTTCAACAATGGGAATATTTAATGCCATGATGATCCTTTTGATATCAGGAATTTGAGCTGCCAGTTCTTCTGGCATGGGCGGGCGGTTGGCCTTGTATTGATCATAGAGCTTATGCCTGAAGGTGGGGCCTTTAACATCAAACAGGACAACAGCATATTCAGGGAAGTTGTCCTTTAATAATTTTAACAGAATTCTGGTAAACCCAAATGTGGCATTTGTTGGGTGCCCTTTTGATGTAGAAAGACTTCTGATGGCATGAAACGCACGATAAAGAAAAGCACTGCCGTCTATGAGGAATATTTTTTTGGAATCTACCATATTAAACCCTTTTTAGTACTATTGAATAATTATTCCATCACAGGATATATACTATCTTTTTAATTAAAGGAGAAGTATATATTCTTTATATGGAACAAAAAACTAAAACCAGAAAAGAAATAAGACGCGGTAAAAAGTCAAAACAATGTCATTGCTGTGGGCAAACCTTTATGTTTTGCTGGAATTGCAGGTGCGGGTTTTCCATGTGCCAGGAATGCATGTATGAGAATCTCTGGGGCATGACCTGCAACGGGATTACCTGGGAATGTCCTGATTGTGGTGAACAGAACGGATATGGTAATCAATAGGAATTTTAAATGCTTGCATCCTTGCCGGCTTTTAAAATAAAATATTTATCAGAATTTTATCTATGCAAATCTGTAAAAAGGAGGAGAACATGGCAAAGAAAATCAATGTAGGTACTTTGATATCAGGCGGTGG
>JAQICW010000038.1 GCA_027858355.1 Desulfobacula sp. | reverse complement strand
CGTTGACCCGGTCCAAAAATATCCTGCAGGGAATAGTTGACAACTGTCATCAAAGGAATGATAGCGCTGAAAGCAACTAATATAAAAACCGGCAGAACAAGAAACCAGGCTTTGTTATCTTTCCATTTATCCATATTAGTGGTACTCCAAACTTAATTTTTTAAAAGTATGTCGTCGCTATATAATTTTATCCAGTTTTCAGAGAACTTGAGCCAGGCTTTTTCAGAAGGACTGGGTTTGCCTTCAGGTAACCTGGCCCTTAAAATATTATTGTCACCCAGGATTGTCGTAACAATTTTATAATTACCCTGATCCTCAATTGATTTGACGATTACGGGTACACTTGCTTCAACTTGGGTCTGATGTACCTCAAGATACAGCGGCCGTATGCCAAGCTCAATTTTTCCCTTGGCTTTTGCACCAAGAGCAGCGGTTTGATCGTTTAACTTGATTTTGATATCACCCACCATGGCCTGGTTGCCCTCTATGGTGCAGGGCAGAAAATTCATTCCAGGGCTGCCGATAAAGTATCCGACAAATTTGTGGCTGGGGTTTTCAAAAAGTTCCTGGGGAGTTCCGATCTGAACAATCGCACCTTCATACATGACAATAACCTGCTCGGCAAAAGTCAGGGCTTCCACCTGATCATGGGTTACGTACAACAGGGTTAATTTTAATTGTTCATGAACCTGTTTAAGTTTGCACCGCAGTTGCCATTTTAAATGGGGATCGATAACAGTAAGGGGCTCATCAAATAAAATAGCGGCTACGTCACTTCTGACAAGCCCTCGTCCCAGGGATATCTTTTGTTTGGCATCTGCAGTGAGGCTGGCTGCCTTTTTATTGAGACTGTCTGTCAAATCAAGAATCTGGGCCACTTCCAGAACCCGTTTTTCTATGTCTGGTTTATTAAATCCACGATTTTTCAAGGGAAATGCAAGGTTACCATAGACGCTCATGGTATCGTAAAGAACAGGGAACTGAAAAACCTGGGCAATGTTGCGTTTTTCCGGGGGAAAACCCGTAACATCTTTTCCATCAAACAAAACCCTGCCATTGCTGGGAGTCAGAAGTCCTGAAATAATAGTCAGCAGAGTGGTTTTTCCGCAGCCGGAAGGGCCTAAAAGTGCATATGCCCCCCCATCATTCCAGATATTGTCAATCAATCTTAACGCATAGTCTGCCTGGTTCTTTGGTTTAGCAATATAACTGTGAGCAACATTATCTAAATTTATTTTTGCCATTCATATCTCCTGTTCACGGCATATTCAAGCGGAAGCATTTGTTGGTGATAAAATAAGTTCTCCGGTGTTGGAAAATACAAATAAATTTGTCGGATCAAGGTAAAACAGGATTTTTGAACCGATTTTTTTTGAATATACGCCTAATTCCTGGACAACAAGCTTTGTGCCGGCATAATTCACATGGAAAAATGTTTCAGACCCGTTTATTTCCGCAAGGTCAAGAATTGCTTCTATTGCAATATCTGTTTTATTTTGAGGACTTATATACAGGTGATTGGAACGGACACCTACAATGTAATCACCGGATGTCAATGATTTTACATGTCCTGTCAAGGGAATGGTCACATTCTGTCCCAGGTGAAACATAGATTTTTTAACATGACAATTGATCAGGTTAATGGGAGGATCACTGAAAACTTCTGCAACTTTAATTGAAGCGGGTTTATGAAAGACTTCCGATGTAATGCCCGTTTGAAGAACCCGTCCTTCATCGAGAATACCAATGTTGCCGCCAAGTTTCAATGCTTCTGCCGGTTCTGTTGAGGTGTACACAACAATGGCATTCCTTTGTTTGAATATGTCCTGAAGGTCAATCTGAAGTTCTTCACGAAGTTTATAATCAAGATTAACCAATGGTTCATCAAGCAAAAGAAGGTTTGTATCTTTGACCAGAGCCCGTGCAATGGCGCACCGCTGCTGCTGTCCGCCAGACAGTTCACCAGGCATTCTATAAAGCATATCCTCAAGATGCAGCATTGAAGCAGCTTCTTTGACCCGGCTTTCTATCACACTTTTTGTCATTCCGGCAACTTTTAAGGGAGAGGCAATGTTGTCATAGAC
>JAQICW010000715.1 GCA_027858355.1 Desulfobacula sp. | reverse complement strand
ATATTGAAATTAGGGATTCCAACGGGAAGCCTTCAGAATGCAACCATAAATCTTTTTAACAAATCCGGGTGGAAAATCAATGTGGAAGGAAGAAGTTATTTCCCGGATATAAATGATGAATCCATTGAATGCGCCCTGTGCCGTGCCCAGGAAATGTCCATCAATGTTGAAAGCGGGGTTATCGATGCCGGATTGACCGGCCTTGACTGGATTGCCGAGCATGGATCCGATGTTCATGTGGTGGCTGATTTGATCTATTCCAAGGTCAGTGCCCGCCCTGCAAGATGGGTGATTGCCGTTGCCAATGATTCTTCCATAAAAACCCTTGAGGACCTGGCAGGGAAAACTATCTCCACAGAGCTCTTAAAGTTTACAAAACGGTTTTTTAAAGACCGGAATATTGATGTAAACGTGAAATTTTCCTGGGGTGCCACAGAAGCCAAGATTGTCTCAGGGCTTGCAGATGCCATTGTGGAGATCACGGAAACCGAAAGTACCATAAGGGCTCATAACTTAAGGGTGATCCATGAAGTCATGGAAACCAATACCCAGTTGATTGCAAATAAGACAGCCTGGGAAAATCCTGTGAAAAGAGAGAAAATTGAACAGATTGCCATGTTGTTGCAGGCAGCTTTGCTTGCTGGTAAGCTGGTGGGAATAAAAATGAATGTGCCTGAAAATAAAATTGCAAAGGTTGTGTTTCTTTTACCAAGCCTTAATGCACCCACCATAGCGCCCTTGTATCAATCCGACTGGTATTCCGTGGAAACCATTATTGATACTGGACTTGTCAGGGATTTGATTCCAAAACTCTTAAAAGCTGGGGCAGAAGGAATTATCGAATATCCGTTAAACAAGGTGCTTTAAATGAAACCTGCCAATAGATGTGAACAGATAACACCTTTCATTGTCATGGAGATCATGGAAAAGATCCATAAAATGGAAGCCTCTGGTATTGATGTCATCCATATGGAGATAGGTGAGCCTGACTTTAATGTGCCAGAATGCGTCAATAAGATCAGTATCAAAGCTTTTGCGGAAAATAAGACACACTATACCCACAGCCTTGGCGATATCCTGTTGAGGGAGGCAATCAGTGAGTATCATAAAACAACCTATAACACCACCATTGATCCGGGTCAGGTCCTGGTGACCTCGGGCACTTCTCCGGCCATGTTGCTGTTGTTTTCCGCTCTTGTAAATCCCGGAGATGAAATCATTATTTCCGATCCCCATTATGCCTGCTATGCAAATTTCATCAATTATGTTCAGGGGGTTCCGGTGACAGTGTCGGTGTTTGAAGAGGAAGGGTTTGTTTATACTCCTGAAGCAATAAAAGAGAAAATCACGTCTAAAACCCGTGGGATATTCATCAATTCCCCCTCCAATCCAACGGGAAATGTCATTCCAAAAGAAAGAATGCAGCAGATTGTGGATATTGCAAAAGCCAACAACCTTTATGTGATTTCAGATGAAATTTATCATGGACTTGTGTATGAAGGCAAAGAGCATTCAATCTATGAATTTACAGACAAGGCCTTTGTATTGAACGGGTTTTCAAAACTTTTTGCCATGACCGGCCTGCGTCTTGGATATTTGATAACGCCGCCTGAATTTATCAGGGCGTTACAGATCCTTCAACAGAATTTTTTCATATGTGCAAATTCCGTTGCCCAGCTTGCCGGTGTGGCAGCTTTAAAATATGCCCATAAAGAAACCCGGATTATGAGAGAGACTTACAATAAACGTCGCATCTATGTCCTGGACAGATTAAAGCAGATGGGCCTTGGGGTTACTATTGAGCCAACAGGCGCATTTTATGTATTTGCCAATGTAAAACATATTTCAATGGATTCATATGCCCTTGCCTTTGATATTCTGGAAAAAGCCCATGTCGGGGTTACTCCGGGGATTGATTTTGGGGAAAACGGCGAAGGGTATTTGCGGTTTTCCTATGCAAACTCCATGGAGAACCTTAAAATTGGCCTTGACCGAATGGAAGGATACTTAAAAGAGCTATAATGATAATTAAAACCGTAGACTTTATTAAAAGTGCTGTTAAACCATCCCAGTACCCTGAATATG
>JAQICW010000699.1 GCA_027858355.1 Desulfobacula sp. | reverse complement strand
AAAAAATTTTTAAAAACCCTGACCATTGATGCTATTCTTGATTTTGATGATATTAATTTCACCCTGGCCAAAGAAATTGACCGGTTAAGGCCCTTTGGTATGGCCAACCCTGAACCAGTCTTTATGTGCAAAAATATCCGTGTAAAATCTTCTCATATTATTGGAAACAGCCACAGGAAAATGATTCTTGAAAAAGCTGACCCACTTTGCCGGCATCAGGTCGAAGCCTTTCATTTTAATATCACCAACCCTGATGATCTGCCTGACTATTATCCCCAAATTGCCTTTAAGCTTAAAATCAATAAATTCCAAACAAACGCTGCACAGATTATTATTGAAGACCTTTAAATTTTTAGCTTGAAAACATCCTGTTTTTATTATATATATCTCGATTAATACTTTATAATTTTTGATAATTAAGGATAATTCAATGGCTAAACTTTTTTATACCGGAAACAGGGAAGCAAAACTTCTTTCTAAGATCGAATCTTCCAAAGAACGGGAAAGAATAAGAACCATCACGACAATCCGGGACAACATAGATTCCCTTAGCAATAAAGTCTCCATGAAACTCATTGAATCCAAATTAGTTGAGACTGTCTCAAAATCCAGTATTGAAAATCAAATCACAAGATGTTTAGATACGCTTTGTAAAGCAGAAGATTTTGATATTGACTATATGGTTGCGCCTTTTCGGACTCTTATTTCAAATCCTAACATTGCCAGTCTGTACCTGACAGCATATATATTGGAAAAACTGATCAATCACAAAGATGTCATTGATGTCTATGGAAGCGATGAAGATATTTATTTTTGTATCCAGAAGGAAGTTGCAGCCTTTTTACCGAATTCTTGATCTGGGATTTTTTTTAATCCCCAATTTTTTCAGCATTATTTGATTTGGAATACCATCCTTGTCATACCCACTTAATTTATAATACTTGTTGAGCATTGGTTCTAAAGGGACACGCCTTTTTTCAGGATCATCTTTTTGAGCTTCTAAAAGAAATCTTTCCGGCAATGTATCATCGTTTTTTCGAATACCTTCATTTGTGTTCATAAGCCTTTCAAGAATATGAATTCTTTCTCCTGCCCTTAAAAATTGTTTTGAAGACAAATCAATACCGGAAACTGCAGAAAAAAATTCTGGATATATTGAAAAATCAACTAAAGCAATGGCAAGCACGGGAATATTCTGCATTAAAAACCGCAAGACAAAATGGGGGGTCATCCTTGACAGCAGAGCTTCAAGAGTCAGGCCATAACTGGTAAACTGGCAGATATCCAATGAATTAATGGCTGCATAAAAATTTTCAAAAAACTTTACAAACCGATGTTTTGAACGAATGGTGTCTGGCGCAAGAAACCCAAGAAGATTTTCAAAACCAACGGGGAATGAAGACAAATGACAGGCGCCTCTGTTGGCAACTGCATAGCCCAGACCCTGGCCATAGGCCCCTCTCGGGTCATACCCAGCCATTTCAAGGCCTTTCACCTGGATGGCAAAACCTTTACCCCCAAATTTATTTGAAAGTGTTCTTGATCCCATTGCCATTTGTTTGCCAAAATCTTCAAGATTTGCAATATTTTCCAATGCCTTTACAATTTTTTCCGGGGACCCAAACTCAAGATCTGTTTTAACAAGCCCTTTCTGGGTTGCTTCCATGACCCATGCCAGGGTCCCACCGGCAGATATTGTATCCATTCCCTTCTGGTTGCAAATCTCATTAAATCTGGAAATATCATTGGGATCAAATATGCCTAAGTTTGACCCCAGCAGGGCAAGGGTTTCATATTCAGGGACATTTACCTGTTTGTCGTTAAACAATCCCTTATGCCCGCAAAAAATAGAGCATGGCGTACAGGTATGATAACTGGTTTTGTGATTTTCTTTAATCTTCTGACCTGTAATATTTATGGCTTTTGGATGATTGCCATAGGTGAAATTATTTACCGGCAGCATATTATTTTTAATAATCGGCCCTGCATTGGCAGCCGTGCCAAACTGCCTCATTAATAACGACATATAGTTCTGGTTAATGTATTTATTTGCTTTTGTTTTGATTTTTTGAAACCTGTCATTGAAAAATGGAACCACAGTGTATTGCCCCTTCAAGGCAACAACAGCTTTAAGGTTTTTCGACCCCATGACAGCCCCTAAGCCTCCCCTTCCAAGATACCTGTGACCTGATGCAGCATTGGCAAACCTGACAAGATTTTCTCCGGCAGGTCCTATCACCAGGGTTTCATGCTTTTTTTGTCCTATAGCCTCCTGGGCCTCTAAAATATCTTTTCCCCAAAAATTTGTTCCGTCTAAAAAATCAACTTTGTCATTATGGATATAAAGTGCCGTGGGTTTATCAGATTTGCCTTTGAGGATAAGTCCATCCCACCCGTTTGATTTAAGCTGACGTCCAAAGGATCCGCCACAGGAGGAAGAGCCCATAATATTTGTAAGGGGCGATTTGAAAACCGCATGGAACCGGCCTGAACAAGGGGCACTGGTTCCGGCCAAAACACCTGTCATGATAATGATCAAATTGTCTTCCCCCAGGGGATCAATTCCAGGCTTCAACCGGTCATACAATAATTTTAATGCAAGCCCTTTTCCCCCAAGATACATCTGTCTCAACTGATGGGAAATTGGAATTTTTGAAAATGTTTTTAAGGACAAATCGATTTCCAGAACACGGTTCAGAGTTCCTTTCATTTCTTTGACAGGCATGGTATCCTCCATGAATCTACCTTATTTGTGGATGTGTGGATGTTTCCCGTGTTTGTGGACATGCTCATGGCGATGAATATGAATTTCATCGTCTCTTAAAATCCTGCCGTTTTCCATGGACTATATGTTATCTGTT
>JAQICW010000697.1 GCA_027858355.1 Desulfobacula sp. | reverse complement strand
TTCAAACCAGGCATATCCGATTTTATGCTGGAATCCTGTATTTTCCCAGATTCCATCCTTTTTCAGCATTTCAACAAGCTCCACGCCTGGTTTGGCAAATTTATCATTATACAGGTTTACCAGATCATCAAACTGTTGATAAAAATCCCTGACCTGGTTGACACCATGGCAGGATTTACATACTTCCTGCATGCTTTCACGCCTTTCTTTCCATGACACAACACTCTTGATGGTTTTTTGGGCAACCACTTTTTTGAGCCTGTCACCTTCCCGGAAATAGCTTTTTGCCATTGATGTCTGGCCGGGGCGAGGTGCTATTTCACCCGTAATATCTGCAACAGTGTCGTCTGTAAATGTTACCCGGTTCAATTTTGAAGAAACAGGCGCCCTTAAATTCCACGAAATCCTGTTTCCCACATTATGGCTGTTTTTGGCAACAGCGCCATTGAGTTTAATAAATGATCCCATGTGACAGGTGGAGCATGTCGGTGCCGTATGGTAATCATCTCCCAATACCCAGGAACCATCTTTCATGATATTCATACCGTCAGGAGAGGCTCCTTTTTCAGCAGAAAAATAGGCAATCCCATGCTTGGATTCCTCATAGATTTCTTTTTGCGGATGATCCGGTCCTAAATGACATTTGCCACAGTTTTCAGGCTGTCTAGCCCTTGATGCGGAAAAAGAATGCTTGGAATGGCAGGCATTGCAGACACCCTTGCTTCCATCAGGATTGATACGACCTATACCCGAGTTGGGCCAGGTATTGTAATCCATTTGGGGCGCATCCGTTTTGGACCGCATGGGTTTGCCATCTTTATCGCGCTTCAGCGTTACCACGGATCCATGGCACTGCCAGCAGCCGCTGGCCATGTTTCCCTTATTTGAAGGCATGCCGCCAACCACTTCTGCCAGTATATTATCAAGGGATGCCATAATCTCGCCGGCAGTGGCATGATGGGATACGGCCATTTCCTTTGCCTCGGGTTCATGGCACTTTGCACAGTCATTGGGTGAAAGAATGGCCTTGATAAAGGCGCCTTCGTGGTTGTACCCTATTTCCTCCCCCTTGTCTGCCGCATGGCAGTTGTAACACCCTACCTGACCTTCTTTGGCTGCCGCATGGGCTGAATTTTCCCATTGAAGGACCAGGGACTTGTTTTCCTTTAAATGACAGGTGATGCATTTTTTGTTCATTTCAATGTTTTTTGGATTTTTTACATCAAAGGACTCTTGGGTCAATGCAAAAGATGCCCCTGTTGTAAAAACAGATACAATCATAAAAATTAGTAATGACCTTAAAACAGCCATATTAAATCCCTCCCAAAATTTTTATATGAAAGTAGTGAGATATGAGTTTTGAGTAGTGAGAAAAAACCATAAGTTTAACTTCCTTCATTACTCAGCACCCAATACTCTTTCATAATTTGTTGTGCCCTCCAGGGCATGGGTGTTCGTTGAATACAAAAATGCCTCTGTATATTTGCACGGCCTCACTATTTGCCTGTATTACCTCCTTTCATGAATTTATCTTAAATTTTTGTTATGGTTTATTTTGCGCTTGTTTTATTATCTGCTGTCCAGAAGGGGAAAATCCTGCTCAACACAAAAAGAATTATAAACGGTATGGCCATGACAATGATCACAGCAAAAATCCCCTCCTTGTCAAACCATTGGGGATGAAACTCGGTATAGCCTCTTGCGCTCTTGCTCATGAGCTGGCCGCCGATGACAACGTTCCATCGCATGATCAGCACCTGCAGCAAAAGGATTGCAGAGACAAGGGCTGCCATAAAATTATAAATATATTTTTTTATGGTAAAAAGGCCCAATACTCCAAGGATAAATAAGGGAATTACAGAACAGATTTTGACCTGCCATAACCAGAATGAGCTTGCCAGCGGACCGTTTAAAAGGCCCTCAACCATATGGTGATATCCGGATTTTAAATAGGAATGGGAAAATACCTCCAGCATCTCAAAGGCAAAGGCCATGATAAAAAAGAGAGTCAGGGTTTTAATGCATGTTTTGATACACTCATGATCAATGGATCGCCCCTTTATTTTTCGGATGAGGATATAGGACAGGATAATGGCAGATATTCCCGACACACAGGCAGAAAAAAGAAAAATCACCGGCATCAGCGGGGTTGACCATGTGGGGTTGGCCTTGACCCCTCCAAAGATAAAGCCCACATACCCGTGAAGCACCACGGCAATGGGGATGCCGATACCCACCAGAAACCGGATGATTTTTTGATCAAATGCCAGGGCATCCTTTGAAAGATCAATGCTGTCAAAGGTCATGGCCCGGTACAAAAACTGCCGCAAGCCTTTTGATTTGGCTCTTAATTCCACGAGATCTGGACGGTATACAAAGAGCACGATAAAGACAAGGACTCCCATGGACACAGCATAGATATATCCAAATCCAGCCATGGCTGAGCTGGGACTGGGGGTTAAGAGCATATTAAAATTTCGTTCAGGCCGTCCCAGATGGAGTAAAAGAGGCAGGGTGGCAACGCACAGAAAAGCCAGGGCAAACAAAAGAGAAAACCTTGCCACGGGGCGCAGGCTTTTGACATCAAAGAGATAATAAAGGGCTGCTATGATAAACGCCCCATCCACAAGGCCGGTGATATACGGATAAAGTACAATCATCATACTCCAATGGACGTGAAGATCATTGGGGAAGATATAATTGGAAATCAGCATGGCTGCCGAACTATGGGCTGCATCCATCAGATCACCTCCCTTCTGGCACCTTTATAATAGAGCGCAGGAAAGGTCCCCATTTCTTTTTTAAGTACAGTCAGAACACCAGGACCTTTCAGGATTTCATAGACTTCAGAGGTTTCGTCCTTCATGGACCCAAATTTCCTGGCCCCAGTGGGACAGACATCTACACAGGCAGGTAGCAGCCCTTTCCTGACCCTCTGATAGCACCAGGTGCATTTTTCAACAATTTTTTTATCAGGATGTATAAACCGAACTGAATAGGGGCAAG
Organism: Desulfobacula sp.; assembly: GCA_027858355.1. The sequence goes on along the minus strand of JAQICW010000697.1, from coordinate 1,501 downwards.
CCTGGATGCAATAGGCACAACCCACACACCGTTTTTCATCCACAAGAACAAAGCCATCAGGGGTTTTAAAAGTGGCCCCCACGGGACACACCTGGACACAGGGAGCCTCCTTGCACATATTGCAGAGCTTTGGCACAAAAAAAGTGTCTCTTATTTTCTCATCAATATCTGTCCTGGCATGCTGGTATCCATCCAGGCCACCGTTTGGGCAATCCACATAAATCTCATCACTGAATCCTTTGACATATCGTTCAACCCAGGTCCGATAGTTTCCATCAGGAACATTGTACTCCCGTTTGTCTGCGACACAGCAGGACCCGCAGCCGATACATCGGGTAATATCAACGATAAAGGCAAACTCCTGGTTAAGGATATCATATGCTTTATCCCTGATGCCTGGTATTTGCCCGGGAATCTGTTCAGAGATTTCAAGGCTGCCACTTCCCATTGGCCAGACCAGATATAAAGAACCTGCAATGGTTCCGTTTAATACTTTTTTAACAAAGGACCGTCGATTCATGACCCTGCCTCCATCAATCCTGTTATCTGTTTTGCCCGGATAATATATTTTAAAGGTGCATGAACATGATGGCATTGATTGCAATTATGGGTGAGTTTAACATCCTGGTCCTTGAGATGATTTGGCATGGCAACGGTCTTAATCACTTCTTCTTTCCTTGCCTTAATCTCGGTGTTATGGCATCTCAGGCACAGAGTGGTAATCCCTTTTTCTTTTTTAACTGGAAGAGCTCCTATTTTCTTGCCATCTGCCACATGATCTGCATAAGTTCCATGACAAAATTCACAGGATATGGTCTGATGCCGACCTTTTTTATGAATTTTTGCTTCATAGGGATGACATTTAAAACAAGAAATATTGGTCCAGTGTCGGATAGGAACAAGGGCCGCTTCGCTGATGGCATCTGCCCTGTAATATCCATAAAGACCAAAGGAATCAGGGATCAATACATTTTTAAATAAAAGTGCGCCCCCGGCCAGCACAACAATGCTTAACAGCACGATCAAAAGACGCAACCGATAGCTTAAACCCACAACAACCTCCAGTATTGATTCATACAGATTCTTAATAGTTGTTAACAGCCATTTGTTTAAGAACTTTAAAGGTATTACATAATGTTTTTTATATTCAGAATTTGAATATCGTATGCAAAAAATTTATGTGCTAAGCGCAATAATATCACTACAAAAATGTTATAGGCAAGTTTTTTTTAAAAAAAACATGGTGCTATGGCAGACCAATGTAAAAAATCTGAAATTGCCAGGATCATGTATTATTAAAATTCATTTTTCCTTTCCCTGTATCCTGGATTTCCAACAGCATCTTGATATCGTTGACCTTGTTCTGAGTGGCGATGTATCCTTCTTCAATGGCATGTTCAACCTGGTCATAATCAAGCATCTTAAGATCGCCCAGTCTTGGATTGATCAGAATATCCGGTTGATTAACAGCAAAATTAACCCGGGTTATTCTGTCCTGCAT
>JAQICW010000691.1 GCA_027858355.1 Desulfobacula sp. | reverse complement strand
CGAGAATTACTGCATGTTCCTGGCCGATGACGAGTCCTGGGAAAAAATTATAAGAGCCCAGGCAGAACATATTGATAAGCTCGGGTGCAAGGTCTTTATCAATACCGAATGCGGTCATTCCTTTTTTGCTGTCTGGTCCGGCCTTCAACGGTTCAATATCCCCCACAACTTTGAATTTAAAAGTATCATTGAATACTATGCAAAATGGATCAGGGAAGGCAAGCTTGACGTCAATCCGGACTGGAATAAGGCCGGTATTAAATTTACGGTACAGGATCCCTGCAATATTGTCCGCAAATCCATAGGCGACCGCATGGCCGATGACATAAGGTATGTGGTCAAAAAAGTGGTGGGCGAAGAAAATTTTGTGGAGATGACTCCCAATAAATCCAATAATTATTGCTGCGGCGGTGGTGGCGGAGCCCTTCAGGCCGGCTATACTGACGAACGCCGGAAATACGGGAAAATAAAATTCGACCAGATCATGGCAACCGGGGCAGATTATGTTGTCACGCCCTGCCACAACTGCCACGCCCAGATCGAGGACCTGGCCCATCACCATAAGGCGGGTTACCATACCGTCCATTTGTGGACCCTGATCTGTCTTTCTATGGGAATCCTGGGTGAAAACGAACGGACATACCTCGGGCCGGATCTTGCGGAATATGGACTGTAACCTGCAAGTCGATCCGGAAAAGTAAAAGGAAAATTAATTTTCCAGGGAGATGTTTATGAGTAAAAAACAAGCCCTTGGGTCAGTCCTTGTGGCAGGAGGCGGCATTGCCGGTATTCAGGCTGCCCTTGATCTGGCTGACTCGGGATTTTATGTATATATGGTGGAAAAGAGCCCGGCTATAGGCGGGGTCATGGCGCAACTGGACAAGACCTTCCCCACTAATGACTGTTCCATGTGCATCATGTCGCCTAAACTTGTGGAAGTCGGTCGGCATATCAACATCGAACTTATCACCCTTGCCGACATGATAGATATCCGTGGTGAAAAAGGAAATTTCAAGGTGGATATCTTCCAGAAGGCAAGGTATGTTGACCTGGAAAAATGCGTGGGCTGTGGTGCCTGCGTGGAAGAATGTCCCAAAAAAGTCGATGATGTTTATAATGAAAATCTGATTAAACGCAAGGCCATTTACGTACCTTATGCCCAGGCAGTCCCATTAAAATACTGTATTGATCCTGATAACTGCATCAAGCTGACTCGTGGTAAATGTGGCAACTGTGAAAAAACCTGTCCCTCAGGCGCGATTAATTATGAGGACACGGATAAAACCCTCACCCTGAATGTGGGATCTGTTATCCTTGCCCCGGGTTTCAGGCCATGCAGCCCTAAAGGTTTTTGGGGGCATTCATGGAAAACATTAAAAGATGTGGTTACATCCCTGGAATTCGAACGTCTGCTGTCAGCTTCCGGACCTTATCAGGGTCACCTGGTCAGGTTGTCTGATCATGAGAAGCCCAAAAAAATAGCCTGGCTCCAGTGCATCGGATCAAGGGATATCAATAAATATGACAATGGTTATTGTTCATCTGTCTGTTGCATGTATGCCATTAAGCAGGCCATCATTGCAAAGGAACATGACCCGAACCTTTCATGCACCATCTTTTATATCGATATGAGAACTCATGGCAAGGGGTTTGAAAACTGCTACAATGAGGCTAAAGAAAAACATGGCATCAGTTTCGTAAAAAGTCGTGTGAACCTGATTCACCCGTCACCTGGAAAAAAGGACCTGACACTTTGTTATTTTGATTCCGACAAAGGGAAAAACCTGAAAGAGTGCTTTGATATTGTCGTACTTTCCATTGGTATGGAAATTGATCCCGGCACTCAAAAGCTTGCTAAAAAAATTGATATTGAACTGACAGAACAAAGATTTTGCAGAACCCATTCTTTCAACCCTACTTCCACCACCAGGGATGGCATCTATGTATGCGGGGCGTTTCAAGGGCCAAAGGATATTCCCCAATCGGTTATTGAAGCCGGTTCTGCTGCCCTTTGCGCTGGGGCTTCAATTGCTGAAAGCCGAGGCACCCTTGTGAAAACCATACCAGAACCGTCCTTAAGGGATGTGAACGGTGAAGTGCCAAGGATCGGTGTTTTTGTGTGCCACTGCGGGATCAACATCAGTGGCGTGGTGGACGTCCCCGCAGTGCGGGATTATGCAGCAACACTGCCGTTCGTTGAATATGCGGAGGACAATTTGTATACCTGTTCCCAGGATACACAGGAAATTATTTTAACGCGTATCAAAGAAAAAAAATTGAACCGGATCGTGGTTGCAGCCTGCAGTCCCCGTACCCATGAACCCCTGTTCCAGGAGACCCTGGTCAATGCCGGGTTGAATAAGTACCTGTTTGAGATGGTCAATATCAGAAACCATAATTCATGGGTACACAGAGATTTTCCTGAAATGGCCACCCAAAAGGCCAAGGACTCCGTTCACATGGCGGTTTCCAAGGTTGCCCTTTTTACACCCCTGGAAGAGGAAACCCTTTCTATCAATAAACGGCTGCTTGTGGTGGGAGGCGGCATATCCGGCATGACAGCGGCAATATCCATAGCAGACCAGGGATTTGAAGTGGACCTTGTGGAAAAACAAAAAGAACTGGGCGGTCAGGCGCTTAATATACACAGGACAGCTACAGGAGTTGACGTTCAAAACGCCTTGCACGAACTTAAACAATCAGTTCTGTCCCATCCGGATATCAAGGTGCATCTTGAAACAACCCTCTTTGATGTACGAGGATTTGTGGGTAATTTTGAAACCCTTGTGCAGAACAAAACGGAAGAATCCCTGATTTCGCATGGTGCCGCAATAATTGCCACTGGCGCAAAAGAGTACAGACCGGCCGAATACCTCTACGGCGAAGACAAAAGGGTGATGACCGGTCTTGAACTGGACAGGAAAACAATTGATAAAGATCCTCTGATTTTGAATTCAAAAACAGCGGTATTCATCCAATGTGTGGGATCAAGGGAACCTGAAAGGCCATATTGTTCTAAGGTCTGCTGTACCCATTCCGTGGTTTCTGCCCTGTTCTTAAAAGAACAAAATCCCAAAATAGATATTTATATCCTTTACCGGGATATCAGGACCTATGGCGAAAAGGAAATGCTCTACCGGCAAGCAAGAGAAAGAGGTATCCACTTCATCCGGTATGTCAGAGAAGACAAACCAGTGGTTAGCAAAGGAAAAGGCGGACTCAGGATCAGGGTTAATGATCAGGATTTAAGACGGGCATTCATCATCAGGGCTGATATGCTGGTGCTTGCCAGTGCAGTTGTTTCTCACAGGGAGCAAGCCCTTGCCAAACTGTTCAAGGTACCCATGGACAGTGACGGCTTTTTTGCAGAAGCCCATGTCAAGCTTTCACCATCCAATTTTGCAGTGGACGGGGTCTTTTTATGCGGCTTGGCCCATTATCCCAAACCCATTGACGAATCCACGGCTCAGGCCCAGGCGGCTGCCTCCGGGGTAACACGGCTTTTTGCCAAAACAAAGATCAAAACTCTTGGCAATACAGCCTCTGTTGATACGGCGCTCTGCAGTGCTTGCGGGGTCTGCATCGCTGTCTGCCCGTACAAGGCACCTTCTTTTATCCTGGAAGGCCGTGACCAGGGCAAGGCTGCGGTCAATCCTGTGCTCTGCAAGGGATGCGGGCTCTGCGTATCCTCCTGCCGCTCGGGAGCTGTAGGATTAAAGGGGTTTGAAGAAGAACAGATAATGGCAATGATAGACCATGCCTTTTGAACGGAGAAATAAACATGACTGAATTTGAACCAAAAATAATCACCTTTCTGTGCAACTGGTGCAGCTACGGGGCTGCAGACCTGGCAGGTGTCAGCCGTTTCCAGTATCCCCCCAACATGAGAATTATAAGAATTCCCTGTTCAGGCCGGGTTTCCGCTAAAATGATCCTCCACGCCATAAGAAATGGTGCTGACGGTGTATGGGTATCCGGATGCCATCCGGGTGACTGCCATTATATTGAAGGAAATTTTTATGCCAGGCGCAAATTTGCCCTGCTCAAGGAGCTTCTTGAGTTTACCGGCCTGGAACCGGGACGTCTGCAGTTCTCATGGATATCATCGGCTGAAGGGGTAAAATTTGCAAGCGTAGCCCAACAGGTCATTGATGAGATTAAAAAACTTGGGCCTGCAACATATTTAATCAAAACACTTTCTGAGGTGGCCTGATGAACCCGTATCCAGACCCGTATACAAAGAAGATAAGACAGATATCAAAAAGGATATTGAGCGAAGGCAAGGTAGATGCCGTCATCGGCTTTCGCAGAGGAAGTCTTGGGGTTATGTCTGAGCCGTTTATTGCAAAAACACAAGAAGCGACAGAGAGCCTTACATTTGACTGCAACTGCAGAATGAACCTTGTCACCTACCTGACCAACAGAACCGACAAAATCGGGATTCTGGTAAAAGGATGTGACAGTCGCAATCTTGTCACCCATATCATTGAAAATAAAATCAAAAGGGAGCAGCTCTATATTATCGGTGTGCCCTGTACAGGGCTTGCCGATAAGGCGGCATTAATCAAAGCAGCCGGCAGTGAGATCTTATCGGTGGAAGACAATGGTGAAACCCTTGTCGTCAACTGTGGAAAAGGTGAAAAAAAGATCGCCAGAAAAGATGTCCTGCAAGCCAACTGCAAGACCTGTATTAAAAGAAATCCAGTGATATTTGATGAACTTGCAGGCCCCATGGTCGCAGAGCTTGAAATTAAAGACAGGTTTTTTGATGTTGAAAAAATAGAGGCCCTGCGCGTTGAAGAGAAACAAAACTTCTTTGATGCGCTGCTTTCCGGCTGTACCCGTTGTTATGCCTGCAGGAATGCCTGTCCGCTGTGCTATTGTCCGACCTGTTTTGTGGACGGGTCCAGGCCCCAATGGGTGGGAAAGACAACAGATCCGACAGACATAAAGACCTGGCATCTTTTGAGGGCATTTCATGATGCAGGCCGGTGTACGGATTGCGGTGCATGTGAAGCTGCCTGTCCAATGGACATCAAGATAAGAGTCTTTACCCGTAAGACCATAAAAGAGTGTGTGGAAAAATACGGCTGGGAAACAGGATTGGACCCGGAACAGCGTCCCGCTCTGGATCAGTTCAAACCCAATGAACCGGAAGAATTCATTCGATAGGCGCTTCAATAGATACAAAAGGAACCCGCATGAAAATGATCAGCATAAAAAAAAGAGACCTGGCCAATGCAATGATAAAGGCACAGGAAAGCTATATGCTTGCAGGCCCGGTAAAAGACAAACAAGGTCATACCTTCAGACAGCTTCAAAAAGGAGAACCCCCTGACCTTGACTACAAAGAGACCCGGCTGTCGGCCAAAGCAGTGGTTTTCCCCCAGTCTGAAAAGATGTTTACGTTTATCCGGGACAAGAAAAAACAAGATTGTCCCGGTATGGAAGACATCCTTTTTGATGAAACACCAAGAGCTGTCGTGGGGATCCGTCCATACGATGCAAAAGCTCTTAACATACTGAAAATGAACTTTGACACAGAAGAAATCAAAGACCCGTATTTTATCAGAAGATATGAAACGCTTACCCTGGTGGGGCTGGCAGAAAACCAGCCTTCCCGGACAAATTTTTCCACAAGCTGCGGCACAGGACCGTTTGATGAAACATACCTGGATATCCTTCTGGTGGATACTGGAGATGAATACACAGGAAAAATTCTTACCCAAAAAGGTAAAAAATTTGCAGCAGCTGCAGGATTTGTCACAACTGATACAAGCCTTGAAGGGAAAATAGATCAACTGAAAAAAGCGGCTGAAGCAAAAATTACATCCAGAGTGGCATTTGATACGATTGAAAAGGCGAACATTATTGATTTATATGAAGCGCCATTCTGGAAGGATCTGGCTTTTTCCTGCATCAACTGCGGAACCTGCACCTTTGCTTGCCCCACCTGCTGGTGCTTTGACATTCAGGATGAGATATCCGGGGACAATGGAATACGGCTGCGGTTATGGGATTCATGCATGTCAGATCTTTATTCGGCCCATGCCTCGGGCCACAATCCAAGAGCAGAGGGCTGGCAGCGGTTTCGAAACCGGTTCATGCACAAGCTTAAATATTTTATGGACAAGTATCACCAGGGCATCATGTGTGTTGGATGCGGACGGTGCATAAACAGTTGCCCTGCCAATATCGATATCCGGAAGGTTTGTGAAATCCTGAACCGTGAGGAGGCCATCAAGTGAAAAATCCATACAGGCCTTACCCGGTAAGGATTGAAGATGTAAAAACAGAAACCATTGACAGGATGCTAAAAACCTTCACGTTTATATTCGAGGACAAAGAAGACGAAAAAGCGTTTTCTTACACTCCTGGACAGTTTGCCATGCTATCCATACCGGGTGTGGGGGAAATCCCCATCGGTATCGCTTCTTCCCCGACAGAAGAGGGAATCTTAAAATTCACCGTGTTCAGGACAGGGAAAGTGACCTCATTTCTGCACAACATGAAACAAGGCGATGAAATTGGCATCCGCGGTCCCTTCGGCAACGGATTTCCTTTAAAGGGGATGGAAAACAAAAATATCCTGATCATTGGTGGCGGTTTTGCCTTTACCACTTTAAGATCCACTGTAAAACTGCTGCTGGAGCCTGAAAACAGGAAGCGTTTCAGGAATATTGACGTCATTTACGGAGCCAGAAATCCGGGCATGCTGCTGTATCGTGATGAACTTGAGGACTGGGAAAAAAGGGATGATATTCATATGCATATCACGGTTGATGCGACAGATGACCCGGATTGGCCGTACCATAAAGGATTTGTCCCGACAGTGACCCGGGAGTGCGCCCCGAAAAGCCGTCAGGACACCAAAGCCCTGGTCTGCGGCCCCCCTGTCATGATCAAATTTACAAAACCGGTATTAAAAGATCTTGGATACCATGATGCCGATATCCTCATGAGCCTTGAAAACAGGATGAAATGCGGGATCGGCATGTGTGGCAGGTGTAATATCGGCAAAGAACTGGTGTGTAAGGACGGCCCCGTGTTTACACTGGAAGAGCTGAATCTTACACCTGGTGAATTTTAATCAACAGGATAACAGCTTTAAGGGCAATACCCAAAATCTCAAAGGAGAACCAAATGATAAAAGTTACAAAGACAGCCCAGGAACAGGTAAAAGAATATTTTAACGGCAAAGAGGTCCAGCCGGTCCGGATTTTTGTCAGCAGCGGATGCGGCGGCTCCCAATTGGCAATGGCATTGGACGAGAAAAAAGAAACCGATTCGGTTTTCACCTATAATGGTGTGGAATATATCATGGAGACAAGTCTTCTGGAAGAGGCCCGGGTTGTTGAGGTGGAGTTCTCCGGAACCGGGTTTAAACTCAATTCGAGCCTTGATCTTGGAGGGAGTTGCAGTTCCTGCGGCCACGGCAGCTCCTGCTGCGAATAAAATTTCAAGGGAACACACTATGATTGCCAAGATACATGTCCATCCCAAAGTGGAAAAGATACTCGAACAGATGATAACGCAGGAAAAGGCTCCTTCAATTGCTGCAAAAAGGGCGAAAATGATTATCCAGAGCCTTGTGAAAGGTGTTAAGCCTTCCCAGGCAGGCCGTCTGTCAATAAAAAAGGATGTAAGAATCAATAATCTGTTTAAGTTCAATCTTGGAAGCGGTTACAGGCTGGTCTGCATCAAGGAAAAATACAACATGCATATTCTGTTTGTCGGATCACATGACAATTGTGATACCTGGCTTGATCATCACAGCAAAAAAAAACCTCATAAAACAGACATACCCATGAATGTTTACGGCGTGGACACATCTGGAACAGATTCAAAAACGCCAAAGGTTGTGGATGAAATAGACTGTGAAAGTTTTCTGATATCAAAAATCACCCAGGAAGATCTTAAAAAAATTTTCAATGGTCTGATAGAAAAGATAAGGATATAAAAAGCGATGAAAAAAGACCCTATTGTTGGTGCAGTAATGGTGGTTGGTGCCGGAATCGCCGGTATCCAGGCATCCCTGGATCTTGCTGATGCAGGTTTCCTGGTTCACCTGGTTGAAAAACAGCCCCAGATCGGCGGTATCATGGCGCAATTGGACAAAACATTTCCGACAAATGACTGTTCCATGTGCGTCATCTCTCCGAAACTGGTTGAAGCCGGCCGTCACCTGAACATTGATCTCCATACAATGGCGCGGGTCAATACTGTGACAGGCCAAGCCGGAAATTTTACGGTAACACTGGAGCAGGAACCAAGGTTTGTCGACCTCGATAAATGTACGGCTTGCGGTGAATGTACCAAGGTTTGTCCCGTGGATGTCAAAAACCTGTTTGATGAAGGGTTAAGGGATCGCAAAGCCATATATAAGCTCTATCCCCAGGGAATGCCGGGTGCGTTTGCCGTGGACAAACGGTCCACCGCGCCCTGCAAGGCCACCTGCCCCGCCCATGTGAGCATCCAGGGCTTTATTGCCCTGATGCGCCAGGAAAAATACACTGAAGCACTCAAACTGTTTAAACAGGAACATCCCTTCCCCGGTTCCTGCGGCCGCGTCTGCCACCATCCCTGTGAAACCGTCTGTACCAGGGGGGATGCGGACGAACCCCTGGCCATCCAGTATCTTCACAGGTACCTGGCCCAGCTTGATTTTGAAGGAAATGACCCGTATATCCCGGAAATTGCGGAAAAGCGGGATGAAAAAATCGCTATTGTGGGATCTGGCCCTGCCGGACTGACCTGCGCCTATTATATGGCGCAAAAAGGATACAAGGCCACCATATTTGAAAAACTGCCTGTCAAGGGCGGAATGATGGCTGTGGGGATTCCTGAATATCGGCTGCCAAAGGCTGAGCTTGCAAAAGAGATTGAAGTGATTGAAAAACTGGGCGTTGATATTCAGACCTCGGTTGAATTCGGCAGGGATATCACCCTTCAAAGCCTTAAAAAGGACGGATACAGTGCCCTGTTCATGGCAACCGGTCTTCATGGTTCCCGAGGCCTGGGAGTCTAGGGAGAAGGTCTCAACGGCGTTATGAAAGGGATTGATTTCTTACTGGATGCAGCCCTTGGAAAAGCAGAAAAACTTTTTGGCAGGGTTATGGTGATCGGCGGCGGGAATGTGGCGGTTGATGTGGCGCTGACTGCCAGAAGAATCGGTTCTTTTGATGTGACCATGGTCTGTCTTGAAAAAAGAGATGAAATGCCTGCCTGGGATTATGAAATTGAAGAAGCCCTTGAAGAAAAGGTTAAAATCGTCAACAGTCTCGGTCCTATCCGATTTCTGGGTGCTGACGGGAACGTCAATGAAGTTGAGTTCCGGGAATGTACATCTGTATTTGATGAAAACGGCAGGTTCAATCCCCAGTATGATGACTGCAAATTAACCTCCTATGAAACCGATACGGTCATTGTGGCTATCGGCCAGATGGGGCTCCTGGATTTTGCTGATAAGGAAGGGATTGCTGTCACCAGGCCCGGCGGGCTGGAAGCCGACCCTGTTACCCTGCAGACCCCCATTGACTGGGTATTTGCTGGCGGCGATGCTTATTACGGCCCTAAATCAGTTGTGGATGCCGTTGCCAGCGGCAAGACCGCAGCCCAAAGCATGCATCTCTTCATCAATGGCCAAGACTTGAAAAAAGACCGTGAAAAGTCCTGGGAGTTTGAAAAACCGGATATTCATGATGTCCCCAGGATTGAGCGGGCAAAACCTGCAAAAATCAGCATGGAAAAAAGAGAGGGCAATTTTAAGGAACTGACCCCGACCCTTACCAGGAAAGCCATTGACAAAGAGGCGGACCGTTGTCTTTCCTGCGGTATCTGCTCGGAATGCTACCAGTGCGTGGATGCCTGTCTTGCAGGTGCGATTGATCATGCAATGACGAGTGAAACCGTTACCCTGGATGTCGGTGCGATCATCATGGCCCCGGGATTCACCCCTTTTGACCCCTCCCCTCACGCCCATTATAATTATTTTAATCATCCCAATGTCGTAACAAGCCTGGAGTTTGAAAGGATATTGTCTGCCTCAGGACCTTTCCAGGGTCATCTTGTCAGGCCTTCCGACCACAAAGAACCAAAAAAAATTGCCTGGCTCCAGTGTACCGGGTCAAGAGATCTGAACACCTGCGATAATTCATATTGTTCTTCGGTCTGCTGCATGTATGCGGTAAAACAGACCGTGATCGCAAAGGAACACAGCACAAAATCCCTTGATGCAGCCGTATTTTACATGGACATGAGAACCTATGGCAAGGACTTTGACCGGTACTATCTGCGGGCGAAAAACGAAAAAGGTGTCCGGTTCATACGCTCAAGGGTACATACGGTTGAAGAACATTCAGACAATAACCTGAAGCTCAAGTATGTGACAGATGCAGGTGAGCTTGTTGAAGAAATCTTTGACATGGTCATTCTGTCCATTGGTCTGGTATCCGGACCTCAAAACATTGAATTGGCAGAAAATCTGGGCATAGAACTCAATTCCCATAATTTTGCAAAAACCCTTGATCTGTCCCCGGTTGAAACATCCCGGGAAGGCATTTATGTCTGCGGTGTATTCCAGGGGCCAAAGGATATTCCCCAGTCTGTCATGGAAGCCTCGGCTGCTGCCGCGTGTGCATCTGAGAGACTTGCTCCTGCCAGGGGAACCTTGACACGGACAAAAATACTTCCCCCTGAAACAGATGTAAAAGGTCTGGAACCCAGGATTGGTGTATTTGTCTGCAACTGCGGAATCAATATCGGCGGTGTCGCGGATGTGCCCTGTGTCCGGGATTTTGCCGCCACCCTTCCCCACGTGGTTCATGTTGAGGACAATTTATTTACCTGTTCCCAGGACACCCAGGAGAAGATCAAGCAGGTCATCATAGAAAAGCAGATCAACCGGGTGGTGGTGGCATCCTGCTCCCCAAGGACCCCTGAGCCCCTTTTCCAGGAAACCATTAGGGAAGCAGGCTTGAATAAATATTTGTTTGAAATGGCCAACATCAGGGACCAGAATACCTGGGTTCACATGAATGACAAAAATAAAGCAACGCAAAAGGCAAAAGACCTGGTCAGTATGGCCGTGGCAAAGGTAGCTTTTGTAGAACCCCTTTACCAGATGTCCCTTGACGTCATTGCTTCCCTCCTGGTTGTCGGCGGCGGAATTGCCGGCATGGAAGCGGCCCTGTCTGCTGCCGACCAGGGCTACCCTGTGTTCCTTGTTGAAAAAACCGACACCCTCGGCGGTGTTGCAAGGGATCTTCTGACAACTATCCAGGGGGAAAAAATTGCGCCCTACCTTAATGAACTGGCAAAAAAGATTGAACAAAACAAGCTGATTAAAACTTATCTTAACAGCGAAGTTATTGAAACAACAGGTATCCTGGGAAATTTTTCAACACAGCTGATATCAGCGACAGACAATTCGAATGTGATCTCAATAAAGGTTGAGCACGGGGCAACCATTCTTGCAACCGGCGGGCATGAATACAAGCCTGAAGAATTCCGGTACGGCAGACACCCCTCGATCATGACCCATCTGGATCTGAACCATGCACTTGAAAGTCCAAACCAGGAAATTTTCAAATCAAAATGTGTTGTTTTTATTCAGTGCGTCGTTTCAAGGAATGAACAACGGCCCTATTGCAGCAAAATCTGCTGTACCAACAGTATTAAAAAAGCCCTTTTGATCAAGGAAAAAAATCCGGAAGCCGACATTTATATTCTTTACCGGGATATCAGAACCTATGGCTTAAGAGAAGACCTGTATACGGAAGCCAGAAATAAAGGCATCATCTTTATCCGATATGAGGAGGATGAACCGCCTGTCGTGACAATATCAGGCAATGATGCTGCATCCCAGGCCGGCCGGCTTGAGCTTATGATCAAGGAAAGAATTCTTCAAAGAGATCTTATGATCAAACCGGATGTTGTTATCCTTGCCGCGGCCGTCCTTCCCAATGAGAACAAGGAACTGTTTGAACTGTTCAGGGTGCCGGTGAACGCTGACGGGTTCCTGAACGAGGCCCATGCCAAGCTGCGCCCGGTTGATTTTGCCTCTGAAGGCATTTTCATGGCAGGGCTTGCCCATTACCCGAAATCGGTTGATGAGACCATTGCCCAGGCTAAAGCTGCTGTTTCAAGGGCTGCCTGCATTCTTTCCAGGGACAGCATTCTGGTGGGCGGTGTGGTTGCTCAGAATATGTATCCTGATAAATGTGCTCGCTGCCTTGTCTGTGTGAGAAGCTGTCCTTATGGGGTTCCGAGGATAAAGGATGGTCACGCGCACATTGAACCGGCCCTGTGCCACGGCTGTGGCATCTGTGCCGCGGAATGCCCGGCCAAAGTCATTTCACTGAACCATTTCACGGACCGGCAGATTGTTGAAAAAACCAAAGCCCTTTTTGCATAAAGAGTTCAGGGCTTTGGCCAAGTAGAATAACCATCAAAAAAGGAGAACTTTAAAATGGTAGAGGCAATTAAGATTGATGACCTTGACATTGAATTTAAGGACACTGTCCTGTCAAAAGTTCCGGATGGAAACTATGATCTGTGTCTGACCTGCGGAACGTGTACGGGAGGATGTCCTGCATCCGGGCAGTTTGACATGGATCCAAGAAAGCTTATACGGATGCTGAATCTGGGAATGGATGAGCAAATTAAAAAAAGCAACTGGATATGGGTCTGCAGCATGTGTACCAGATGCCTGTTTGCCTGTCCCATGAATGTAAACATACCCAAACTGATTTATAACCTTCGCCAGAGCGTTCCCAGGGAAAAACGGCCAAAGGGAATTTTAGGATCATGTGACCAGCACATCAGGACCGGAAACGCCATGGGTGCGGCAAGCAAGGATTTTGAGTTTACGGTGCTGGATGTGGCCCAGGAAATCAGGTAAAGCTATCCCGGATTTGAAGACCTTCAGGTGTCAATAGACCGGGAAGATGCAAAAATAGTGTTGAACCAGAATTCAAGGGAGCCTGTGACTGAACCCGAGGAAATGGGGCCGCTGTGGAAGATCCTGAATGTTGTGGGCGCGGACTGGACCTATCCGTCGATCATGTGGGCCGGAGAGAACTACTGCATGTTCATGGCAGATGATGAGGGATGGCGGTATATTCTTGAGGAGTTTGTCTTTCATGTGGACAACAACCTGAAAAGTCCCCTGGTGGTCAACACGGAATGCGGGCACTCTTATTTTGCAATCCTGGAAGGATTACGAAAATTCAACATCCCTCATAAGTTTAAATATAAATCCATTGTTGAATTCTATGCCCAGTGGATCAGAGAAGAAAAACTTAAGGTCAACTCAGACTGGAACAAGGAGCTCAACGTTAAATTCACTGTGCAGGACCCCTGCAATATCGGGAGAAAAACCGGTTCCAACAAGATTGTGGATGATTTGAGATTTATCATCAAAACCGTGGTCGGTGAAGAAAATTTTATTGATACCATTCCGAACCGGAACAACAACTTCTGCTGCGGTGGTGGCGGCGGTGCTTTGCAGGCGGGTTTTCCGGATCAGAGAAGGGCCTATGGCAGAACAAAGTTCAACCAGATCATGGCAACCGGTGCAAATTACGTGGTTACGCCCTGTCATAACTGCCACGGTCAGATAGAGGACATCGGGCATTATTATGGTGCAAATTATCATGTAGTTCATCTGTGGACAATTATCGCGCTTGCCCTGGGCGTACTTGGTGAAAATGAACGAACCTATCTCGGGCCTGATCTGGCTCACGTGGGATTATAAAAAGGAGGTGCCCAAATGACCGAAAAAAGTACCAGAAAAGGTAATGGCTCGGTAATGGTCGTCGGTGCCGGCATCGCCGGCATTCAGGCTTCACTGGATCTGGCCGATTCCGGATATCTGGTATACCTTGTGGATAAAAACACAGCCATTGGCGGGACAATGGCGCAACTGGACAAGACCTTTCCCACCAATGACTGCTCAATGTGCATTATTTCTCCTAAACTGGTTGAGGCGGGACGGCATCTCAACATTGAGCTGATAACCATGGCGCAAATTCACGAGGTTACGGGTGAGGAAGGGGATTTTACCGTTACATTAAAAGAGCAGCCAAGATTTATTGATCTTGAAAAATGCACGGCATGCGGTGAATGTTCAAGCGTTTGCCCGGTGAAGCTTCCCAGCCGGTTTGATCAAGGACTCAGGGACAGGAAAGCCGCGTTTAAATTATATCCCCAGGCCATGCCTTCAGGATATGCCATAGAAAAGAAAGACAAGGCCCCCTGCCGCATGACCTGTCCTGCAGGACTGAATGTGCAGGGATACGTTCAGATGGTCAAGGAAGGGAAATACAAGGAATCCTTGGAAATCATCATGAAACAGCTTCCGCTGCCGGGTGTGCTGGGCAGGATCTGTCCTCATGAGTGTGAAGATGCTTGCCGCAGATGCCAGGTGGATGAACCTGTGGCGATCAGGGATTTGAAACGTCTGGCAGCAGACAGGTTTGACCCGAGAGATGTGGAAATCGAATGTGCCCAAAAGATCGGCAAAAAGGTGGCCGTCATCGGCTCCGGTCCTGCCGGTCTTTCAGCGGCATACCACCTGGCCAGAAAGGGTGTGGATTCAACAATTTTTGAAGCGCTGCCAAAGGCGGGCGGCATGCTCAGGGTGGGAATTCCTGAACACCGTCTGCCTAGGGATGTTCTGGATAAAGATATTGAAGTTATTACCAATCTGGGTGTTGAACTTAAACTGAACGTCCGGCTTGGCAAAGATTTTACGGTGAACAGTCTGATGGCTGACGGGTATGATGCCGTGTTCATAGGTATTGGTGCTCATAAAGGTATTGAACTGGGAATTCCGGGTGAAGATCTTGAGGACGTCTGCCAGGGGGTTGAGTTTTTAAGAGAACTCAACCTGACCGGAACCACCCGGGTTGGAAAGAAAGTCGGTATCATCGGCGGTGGAAATGTGGCCGTTGACGTGGCAAGATCGGCTGTAAGGCTTGGGGCCGAAGAAGTAACCATCCTGTATCGCCGTACCCGCAAAGAAATGCCGGCCTGGGAAGAGGAAATCTGTGCGGCTGAGGAGGAAGGTGCAAAGATTATCTATCTTGCCGCTCCCCAGGAAGTGATTGGAGAAAACGGCAGGGTCAAAGCCTTGAGAATGATCAAAATGGAGCTTGGTGAGCCGGATTCCTCAGGCAGAAGACGTCCGGTCCCGGTTCCGGGAAGCGAGTATGAAATAACGATAGACCAATTGATTCCTGCCATCGGACAGCAGCCTGACCTGGCAGGAATTGAAAATCTGGCTGACCTGAAAATCAGCAAATGGAACACGACCGAAGTCAACCCGATTACCCTTGCCACGACCAGGCAGGGTGTATTTGCCGGCGGTGATGTCCAGACCGGTCCGGGGGTTGCCATCGGAGCTTTTGCCGCGGGAATGTAATCGGCCGAATCCTTCTACAGATTCGTGACCGGGAAAGACATGGAAGACGGCCGTGTACTTCCGGTGGTTGAAAATCCCGAGTTCAGACCCATATCCGGGAATATGGAAAAGGAAAGCCGGTATAAGATGCCCGAACTTGCTGTGGCAGAACGTGCGGGCAATTTTAATGAGGTTGAACAGGGATACAAAGAAGAAGACGGCAAAAAGGAAGCTGCCAGATGCCTGAACTGCGGGTATTGCTCAGAATGTATGCAATGTGTGGATGTATGTCTTGCCAATGCTGTGGATCATTGTATGACAGGAGAAGAAAAAACCCTTGAGGTAGGCGCAATCATCCTGGCGCCGGGTTTTACACCGTTTGAACCTGAACAGATGGTGACTTACTGCTATGGACACAGCCCCAACATCGTAACCAGTGTGGAATTTGAAAGAATTTTATCTGCATCAGGCCCCTATGCCGGTCACCTGGTCAGGCCGTCGGATCACATAGAGCCTGAAAAGATTGCCTGGATTCAGTGTGTGGGTTCAAGAGACATCAACAAGGGCGATCATTCCTATTGTTCCGGTGTCTGCTGCATGGTTGCCAACAAACAGGCGGTCATTGCCAGGGAACACAGCGATGAGAATCTTGATACGGTCATCTTTTTCATGGATATGAGAACCCATGGCAAGGAATTTGATAAATACAACATGAGGGCTCAGGATGACAGTGGTGTTCGGTTCATCAGATCAAGAATCCATTCGGTATTTCCTGAACCGAAAGACAGGTACAGGATTGTATATGCCACTGAAACCGGGAACACGGTTGAAGAAATTTTTGATATGGTGGTGCTTTCCGTAGGACTGGCACCCAATCGGGATGCCATGGGCCTTGCAAAAAAAATGGGTGTTGAACTGAACGAACACGGATTTGCACGCACAGCCAACCTGTCACCGGTTCATACGACAAAAAAAGGCGTTTATGTCTGCGGCGCGTTTCAGGAACCCAAAGATATTCCGTCATCGGTAATGGAGGCATCTGCTGCTGCTGCCAGTGCTTCCGTGGCCCTGGCAAAAGGCAGATGGTCCATGACAAGGACAAGGGAATTGCCGCCGGAAATCGATTTCTCGGGCATGAAGCCAAGGATCGGTGTGTTTGTCTGCAACTGCGGCATTAATATTGGTGGTGTTGCAGATGTGCCCGCAATTCGTGATTTTGCAGCCACACTGCCCTATGTTACGCATGTGGAGGATAATCTTTTTACCTGTTCCCAGGATTCCCAGGATCACATGAAACAGGTTATCAAGGAACAGGAACTCAATCGGGTGGTGGTGGCATCCTGCTCACCCAGGACCCATGAGCCGCTTTTCCAGGAAACCATCAGGGATGCGGGTCTGAACAAATACTTGTTTGAAATGGCTAACATAAGAGACCAGAATACCTGGGTCCATATGAA
>JAQICW010000595.1 GCA_027858355.1 Desulfobacula sp. | reverse complement strand
GGCAGCATTATCTTTTAAAAGTAATCCCCAGTCTTCGATCGGTCGATTTGAAGTAATCACTATGCTTTTCCGTTTTGAGTAGCGATTGATGATGATATCCAGCAAGTAGTCGGCAGCGTCCGCCGGCATTTTTTTTCGTAGGAACAAATCATCTATAATCAAAAGATCTGCTTCTGAAAACAATTTCAAAACTTTTTTTGTCTAGCCGGTTTGTTCGGCCTCGAACATATCTTCAAAAAATACATGAGCCTCCCGGTACACGGTTTTTTGAAACGATTGAATGGAAGCATGGGCAATGGTTTTGGCAATATGACTTTTGCCCGTTCCCGGAGACCCTATTAAAAGGGCATGTTCCCCATTTTGGATGAACTTGACAGTCACCAGTTCATAAATCTGATTTTTAGGAAGTTTTGGATTAAAACTCCAGTCAAATTCTGTCAGTGTTTTCAGATCAGTAAGCCCCGAAGCCTTGAATCTCCGCTGCCTTAAATTTGAAGAACGATGATCCATCTCATCCTGAAGTAACCAGGATAACGCCTCGATTAGTACGGCATTACACTGACTGGCCTGCAAGGCTCTGCTCTCAAGGGTGCCCAACATGCCGCTCAACCTTAGATCCTTTAATTGTTTTTCGATCTCAACCATTGTCATGCTCATGATTTCTCCTTTTTTTTCTTTTTCATCCCTTAAATAATCCCATGTATCCTCAAATACTTGATTTGGGCGTAGGACATGTCGGTTGGATCTTTTATCAACGGTTTGATCTCTATTGGAGGACATCCCGGCCGTTCAAACTTTTGTTTCCAATCAAACGCCTTTACTGTAAACCCGTTTTGCTTGAGCAGTGATAGAGCCCTTTTGGAGCCTTTCTGCCCGGCATCATCCCGATCCAGAAAAAGGGTGATTGCCCCTATGGGCATATGTGATGCTAAAAATTTCAATCGAAGGATCTGTTCAACAGTGATATGCGAACCCATGAGAGCTCCTGCGTTAAAACAACCAGCCGATACAAGGGCTGCCACATCAAAAAAGCCCTCCACCAGGATAAGGCCAAAACGCTCCACCTGCTCTCTGGCCAAAGGGTCCAGCAGTAGTTTATCTTGGTTGTAAATTTCCAACCCTTTGGAAAAAGGAAAGGCCCAATATTTGCCATGCAAATCCGTTTGCCGGTCTGTTAATGCTCGGCCAACATGGCTTAAAATCTCGGGCTTTAGGTCCTGACTGATCCCACGTACTTGAAATACCAATCGCCCGTTTAATGGCGATTTGCTTCCATTTACTCTTTCCGGCAGGTAACCACATCCCAGGTAGTGACAGGCTTTCCTGGAGATCCCCCGTTTCCCAAACTCAGTGTATCCAGATTTTAAAAAAGGCCGTAAATCAACTTTTATAGGCTGGTTTTCCTTCGGAATCTGCTCTTGGAATGGCTTTGGATCAATGCTTGTATTCAGATCCGAAATCCCTTTTTCAAGCATCCATGCAGCCACTTGATAGCAGTTCATCACTTGTCCCTGTTGACCCAACAGCTCCTGGCAAAAATTGAGAATCCCACCGCTTTTACCGCTGCTGAAATCTTTGTATACATTCTGATCTAAATGCATATGCAAAGAGGCATTTTCCTCTCCGGTAAACGGGGATTTAATCCAGACTTCGCTTTTCATGTGTTTTTGAGGTTCGAGGCCAAAAGCTGTCATCACCTTCAACCAATCGGCATTCTGCCATACTTGGGGAAGATCTTCTTTTGATATAATAAGGTCATTGCCAGCTTTGGCTGCGAAGTTGTTGAAAAAATCACCATAATCGTTTGATGACCGAATCAGTTTATGCTCCTGGCTGATTGAATTTTCAGCCTTGGTATCAGTTGACAACTTCTGTGTTTTGACCAACCGACAAAATGACTTGTAGCTTCTCAACCCCCTTTCTATGGCTTTTCCAGCAGCCGACTCAATAATGGCTGCTTCATGTTTCCGGGCCAGATTAACGATTCCCTGCAAGCGCCGTTGCCCGGTACGGCCCTGTTCCCCAAAAATAATTTCGCACAGGTTTTTGGTTTGAGGACCTATACTCTCAGCTTTTCCCAGCAGGTACTTTGTCTGCCTGGATGGATTGAAAATACGGTCTTCCGGGTCCATTTTAACAGTGCCGGGCCGATGGCTTTTTACATGGGTACGGATCTTTTCCATGGTACGGGGATCAATGATTTCAATATCATACTCATAAATCCGGACTATGACGTTCTGGTGTAAAGGTGCTGGAAGGGCTGAATAATATGATTGTTCCACCTGGATCGTTCCATCATCATACACTTTACGGACCTCTTGCCGGAAATAGTCAAACCCCTTCAAGGGTAAGGGATTCAAATAGGGCTTTTCTTCTTGAAACATTTTCTCTACCTGCCGTTTCATCCGGCCGTGTATCCGTTTTGAAGCCCAAACTTCTTCCCAATGCATCAACCACTTATTCTGCTCCTCAATTGAATCAAACCGCCGTCCCTTTAAGCCCGTATCCTGGGTGTGCTGGATGGCATTCTCAACAGTACCTTTCCTGTTCGGATCTCTCACCCGGGCTGGATCTGCCACCACTCCATAATGATTAAGCATTGTTGCATAGACCGGGTTCAACTCTGGTTCATATATGTCGGGTTTAATAACGCCTTCTTTTAAATTATCCAACACCACATATTGCACACTGCCACCAAAATACCGAAACGCTTCTTCATGGAGCTTGGCCCAGGCCTCCTGGCCTGATTTCCATACGACTTTACGAAATGAACGCCGGGAGTATTTCAGGGTCATGACAAATAAGCGGGGACGTCGATATGTGCCGGAAGGAAGCATGCTCAAAGCACCTTTGCCGTAATCTATCTGTGCCTCTTCTCCTGGCAAAAATTCCAGCCTGTCATACTGCTTGGGCGTTTTTTGTTTTAATTTTCGGACAAAGCGTTTTACGCTATTATATTTGTGGTTAAAATTAAACCTTTCTACCAGATCCTGGTAAACGGCCATTGCATTCCTGCCCAACCTGACTTGCTCCTCTATCCATTGGCGGTGAGGGTCACAGGCTGATCTGGCATGAAACAGAATGTTTTCTATATCCACTGAATAGGCCGGTGGCCTGGGTGGGGGATTTTGACTTTTATCTTCAACCTGGCCGGTGACCACCACATCGACGATAGGTAAAAAATCTCTATTTTCAGGGAATGACCCAAAATCATTCTGTAGAATATATTTTCGAATGGTTTTACGATCTATCCCCACCTTACGGCTGATCTCATGCTGACTGATCTTCTTTTTGAGCAAGGTGACCATTGTTACGAGCTTTTCTGGTTTCAAAACGTTCATCCTTTTTGCCTCCCATGTATGTATTAATCAAGTGATACATACATGGGAATTTAAACGATCTGTCGCCTTTTTGCCCAAATTTTCCAGTTTTCAGCAATTACATCAAATTTTTGGAATGTTCAGGTGGGGGATTTTGAAGTGGCCACGAGTGGGGGATTTTGGGTGGCCATCCGGGATACTTCTGGGAGTAGCATTTCTTTTGAATATTAACTGGTCGATGGATTTGTTTTCTTCTTGAACGGCGTATCGATTGTTATTTCTCCTGTGGATTGTTAACGGCACCGTTCTGGTAGTTTTGTTTATTTTGAAAAGAAGAAGCTGAAATTAAAATCGGTGACACCTTCAAAACCAGTAATCTTTACCGATGCCGTTATCAATAAAAAATGGGTTATAAAAAATACCTGTTCAATAAAAATCCTGATTTATATCTATTACAGGCCCGGGGAAATACTCAGGTGATACTGTTGAGGACACCGCTGCCGTATAAATTTCAATGGAACATGTCCGGTATAGATTTCTTATCCACCTCATTTGTCATCCATTAGTTTCAATTATCGCATCCAAATCAAATTTTATTTCAGTTTTCTATTTTAACGGCAGGATTGTGTCCTCAAGCATCATCATAATGTGTGTTTACAATTTTTCTTCTCCCTCCAAATGACCAACGAAATCATCCCTTAGTTAAGCACCGTTTTTGGACCCTTCTTAAGAAATTCTATCTCAGTATAGGGTCCCATTAAGTGGCTTAGGTAGAAAGTTTTGTAAAGATATAAAAGGGTTAGGAACGAACTATCAAACCACTGCTCCATCAAAGGAGGTGACCAAGGAGCAGTGAAACTTTTAATGAATATTTAAGATAAAAAACTAAGCAACAAAACTAACTTATGAAAGGAGAATTCATTATGGAACGTATGTACGCTGAAGCCAAGACGTGGAATCCATTCAAAGGATGTGATTTCAATTGTAGTTATTGTAAACCGACCTTTATGGCACAGGCGAAACGTCAGAAACACAGGTGTATCGACTGCTACAACTATACACCGCATTATCACCCTGAGAGACTGGTCAAAATTCCCAGTAAAAAAATTGTTTTTGTCTGTGGTAATGGCGATATCTCATTCTGTGACCCTGATTATACACACAGAATAATTCACTCCATCGTTAACCACAATCAGCGCTGTCCAGACAAGACGTACTATTTTCAATCAAAGAAACCGGAGTATTTTAAGCAATTTATACCATGTTTACCATCAAATGTGATCTTGGTGACGACGCTGGAAACCAATCGGGACCAGGGGTATGCGGCCGTGTCGAAGGCACCAGTACCGTCCGAGAGGTATCAGCAGTTTCTGGATTTGAATTATCCGCGTAAAGTAGTAACGATTGAGCCAGTCATGGACTTTGATCTGGATGTCTTTACCAACTGGATTACCAATATTGCCCCAGAATATGTCTGGCTGGGTTTTAACAGCAAGCCTGGCCAGGTTCAACTACCTGAGCCCTCTGAATGGAAGCTTATTGCCTTTGCTCAAGCACTTAAAGGGGCTGGAATCCAGGTTAATGGGAAAGATCTGAGAGGACTGAATATCTAAGTATAACAACCAATAGGAAGGGCCGGACACTGCAATGGTAGCTGGCCCTTTTTTCTTCATCCTTTATTTTAATCTTAATATTTAACGGCGACTACTTCTGTCCCCTATGACAGGAGTGGTTCGCCTTCAACATGAAACTTCAACTTTTATTGGAGATAATAATGGTATTACAACCAACTTGTGAGCAACAGTATGCATTTCAGATGTTTAATACTTTACAGGATTTAAAAATCAATGCTTTTGCTGGTGCAGGTAAGACTTCGACCTTACACTTCATGGCAGCCTATACACATAGAACCGGACTGTATCTTGCGTTTAATAAATCGATAGTAAAAGATGCAAGACAGAAGTTCCCACGTAACGTCCATTGCCTTACTATCCATGCTCTTGCAATGTCTGTAAATGCTGCTATCTACAACAATATACCCGGAAAATTGACAAATTCTATGAATGGCAATGCAGTCACAATGATTCTGGGGCTTCAGCTTAAAATAAATTTAACCAAGGAGTTTAGTCTAACACCTCGATCTCAAGGATTTCTGGTACTGGAAACAATTAAGAAATTTATGCAGAGTTCAGATTTAAGGCCTGCGCTCCACCATATTCCCCTTCATGGTAAACTGCAGCTTGTTCCCATTGAACATTTGTCTGATTTTTTTCAGCAGGTCGTTCACTGGGCTAATATTCTTTGGGATAAGATGATAGATCCAAATGATACGGCTATATTAGGATTTGAAGGTATCCTTAAACTCTGGGCACTTTCTAATCCGGTACTTACTTATGATTTTATTTTGCTGGATGAAGCTCAGGACTCGAATTCAGTTATTTTGGATGTGCTTGCCAAACAAAATACTCAAATCATTTATGTTGGAGACAAACACCAGCAGTTATATGAATGGCGCGGTGCCGTCAATGCCATGGATAAAATTGCAACACCAAATACATCCTATCTAACCTGTTCTTTCAGGTTCGGTCCTGTTATAGCAGATGCTGCAACAAGAATATTGTGGTTGCTCGGTGAAAGAACTGTTGTACAAGGGAACCGTGAAATTTACAGCATGATCGGTCCCTGTAACTCAAAAACTGTTTTATGCAGGACAAACGCTGGTGTAATAAGTGAGTTTGTGTCTGCCGTTCAAGCCAAGAAGATACCATTTATAATCGGAGGAACAGTTGAGTTAAAGACTTATCTGCAAAGTGTTACTGCTCTCAAAAACGGTATGCCATCTGATCATTCAGAACTATTTGGATTCTCATCATGGGATGAAGTCATAGAATTTTCAGAAACACCAGAAGGCGGACATTTGAGGACCATCGTTAATATTGTAAAAACTCATGACGAAAACATGTTAAAGAATTTTTTAGAGCTTACACCCAAATATGAATACCAGGCAGATGTTGTCATTAGCACTGTTCATAAGGCTAAAGGAAGGGAATGGGAATATATTCGTCTTGCTAATGATTATTTTACACCGAGACAGACAGAGGATGGATTTTATAATCTGAATACAGCAGAGGTACGATTGTTATATGTTGCTATTACCAGAGCCAAGGTTGGTGTAGAGCTTTCAGAATCTGCAGATCAGTATTTACAGATACCCTTCGACAAAGTAATTCTTGATTCAAATAAGGAAGACAATAATTCTTCTTGCATTAAGGATTGTCACAATAGTTCAGAAGTATCTATTCTGGTTTAGGATTTTTTTTGATAAGAATGGGGAGGCCTGTTATTTTGAATGGTCTCCCCTTTTTTTACACATATATTAACGGAGGTGGTCAACCGGGATGGTTGTTTTAACCGCCGCTCCAGATCCCTGGAACTTATAGATTTTCTATAAGCGCGACCGGTACACATAGCAATGGCGGGTTTTTGATAACAAAAGGATTTGCACTTTTGGATGTGGGCTGCTATTTGTCCAATCATCTAACGGCGGCTCACTCATACCATTTCGGTAATACATCGAGTGATATTGTTTAAAGTATATCTCTTTTTCCCTTACCCATTTTCAACATCTAAGGCACAGCTCTATCAAAATTAACGAGTTGTTCCATTCAAATGGTTGCAGCAGTAAGATAATAGACAATTCTTTATCGGTCAAAATAATCAAACCAAAAACCAGGTAATAAAATTTTTGAATATTGATTATAGATGTATGCGTATGGATTGATACTCGTTTCTTCAATGTTAATAAGAGGAAGATATCAATTCATGTGCTATGAACTATAAGATACTGCTTTTTTACCGGAACTGGAAGAAGGAGAAAGGACAGGTGCTTTCTTAAACATACTTTCTGCGGATTTTAATAATTTTTCTCCTGACGGCAAAAAAAACAACCGCACCTGGAATAGATATCATCCTCTTGGGAGTGATATTTTATTAACGGCATTTTACTGTGAACAGGATTCTTTTTCCGGTGAGACTACTGAACAATAACGGCCAGGATCTGATATATGGTTTTCAGTTGATCCTCATCGGCTTGATCAATCAAAGACAAAATCATTTCTTTGGTTATTTTGGGATCTTCCAGCTGAATCTCGGTAAAGAATTCTTCTATATCAACGGAAAGTTCTTCAGCAATACTGATGAAGGTGTTCAAAGTCGGGTTTTCTTTTCCCCGCTCAATGCTGCTCAAATATTTGGAACTGATGTTCACCTTCTCTGAAAGCTCATCCTGGGTCAATCCTTTCTGCTTTCTAAGCTTTTGGATTCTTGCCCCTATCATTTTTTTAAGATTCATCATTATCTCCCATTCTGGATCTGTTTCTCATTCTTTCAAAAAATCAAGGAGACAAGAACCTTCCTTCACAGTGATATTTAAACTAAATTCTATGTAACAGAAGGTCTTAACCGTGTGATAGAAAGATTATCTATAAATATTCAATTTGATAGACTGAGTTCTAATTGGCACCATAGTAAATATGTCAGATAGAATTTATGTAAATGTTCAAGGTGATGAACGTATAAACCGATAAACAATCCATAGGTGTATCGTCATAAGAAAAGGAGTTCTGTGATCACAAAATAAAATTGGAAAAAACACCAGCAAATAATGTCACTTGCTATCAATACAAATATAGCAGCGCTTATTGCCCAAAGAAGTGTATCGAAAAACAGCAATAATCTCAGCGCTACCTTGAAAAAACTATCGTCCGGTTTGAGGATCAATAGTGCAGCCGATGATGCTTCTGGGATGCTCATTGCAGATTCACTCAGATCTCAAAGATTGGGACTTGGACAAGCAGTTAAGAATGCTAATGATGGGATCTCCATGCTTCAGATTGCTGATGGTGCTTTGGAAGAATCTATAGATATCATTAACACCATCAAACAGAAGTCCATCCAGGCCGCTTCAGACGGTCAGACGACTGAGACCAGGAAAGCGATACAAAGCGATATTGATAAATTGCTTGAAGAATTTGATGTAATATCGAAAACCACCTCTTTTAACGGCCAAAAGCTACTCTCAGGAAACTTCGTTAATAAACAAATTCAAGTTGGAGCGTACTCTGGTGAGACAGTAAATATTTCTATTGGTTCTGCTGATTCCAATAAAGTTGGCCATGCATCCCAGTCGACAGTTACCCCTGAAAATGTTGGCGTTATCAGTATGCAAACGACCAATAAAAACAATGAAGAACAGATTACCACGATTGGTATTGATGTTCAGTATAATAATGATCCTGAAAATGGGATCGGGTCTGTTGCCGATGAAATAAACAAATGGACAGATATCACAGATATCAAGGCCGTTGCAGTTGTTGAATCCACGAGCAATATCAAACCAGGTCAGACCGGGAAAAGCTTCAGCATTAACGGTATCAGTATCGGTGATATTCCTATAACCGCCAATGATGCTGACGGTGCCTTAGTGAAAGCGATAAACCAGAAAAAATTATCAACCGGAGTTGAAGCAAGTGTAACCCATGATGGGAATTTATTTTTCAGATCCGAAGACGGACGATCTATTGAAGTGACTGGACTTATTGCGCCCCCGGTTATAAATGCCGGTGAATTGACCACACTGGGTTCTCTTAGAATGATTACCAAAGGATTTAATCAATTTGAATTTTCCCAGGTTGTGACACCAGATCCAGATTACGTCTACACCTATACAACTGAAGAGGATCGCGCCCCCAACACACTTTACACAGCAGAAATTCCAAGTGATCCAAATATTATCTTGAATGTAAACACAAAGCATTTTTATCAGTTTGTACAACAGGATGATATCGCATGGGATACAGCTGCTACCCAAGCACAAGGTCTCACCTGGGAGGGCATGACTGGATACCTGGCAACAATCACCTCAGCAGATGAAGATGCTTTCATATATAATCTGATTACTGAGAATGCATGGATCGGAGCAAGCGACGCTTCAACAGATGATGAATGGCGCTGGGTCACCGGCCCGGAAGGGCTTGAAGATGGAGGCCAGGGACGACAGTTCTTTGAACAACAGGGTAACGGAGGCGTTGCCGTTAATGGAGAATATAATAACTGGGACCAAACAGCACCAGAACCAAACAATGCTTATGCGGGTGGCGAACACTGGGCCTATGTGGGAGGGGTATTCAGTGGCCCTGCAACTGGCACATGGTGGAATAGATTAATAGACGGCCTGAATAATATCGAGGGATATGTCGTTGAGTATGGTGGCATGCCTGGTGATCCTGATATAGTTATCGGTGATGTCCCGACCAAGACCGTTGAGCACTTTCAGGCAATCGAACATCCTTCCCAGACCATCGAATTGGAAGAAACAGGTAAAGAACAATTTACCCTGGGGAAAATTAATGTTTTGACCAACATTGATGCATCTATAGCGATGGAAGTAGCGGATGCATCCCTTCAAGACCTTGATAAAATCAGAAGTGATATCGGAGCCACCCAGAATCAGTTGGAATCAACCATTTCAAATATTTCAATGACGATGGTTCAAATAGCGTCTTCTGAATCTGGAATCCGGGATATTGACTTTGCCGATGAGTACAGTAATTACACCAAGATCAATATACTTCAACAAACCGCCTCATTCGCCTTGAGCCAAGCCAATGCTTCTGCCCAACGGATTATGGAGCTTCTCCAGTAGCATCCAGGACAACAATAGGCGACAGATAGAAAAATTAATAAAATTTAGTTCGAATCACACCGGAAAAGAACAATGCCCCCTGTAATTTCCTAGGAGGATTTTCTTCCTTGATATCACCAGACGCTAATATGCAATATATTGATAAAGAATCCTGCCGTTAAAACAATCTTACCCAAAAAGAAGAATTAAATAAACATCAAAGAATATGCAGAATCCATTACCCCTATTATTTTACAGAGGAATATTATTTCCTTAATCTTATTGAATCTGTTTATGGATCTTTTTATCATTTTGAATAGATCAGAGTGTTACTGGATACTGATTTTTTTAATAGGTTTGAATGATGAACGGCAACGGTCAATTGTATTGGAGGGAAGCGATGGCCAACAGTCAGGGTAGAGTTTAAGAAATTACACCACCTTTATTTCATCTGAGCAATTTGGTATAATAGCTAACCCAAAGAAAAAATGGTTATAAAATTCGGTGTATCGGAAATGGTTCTCGCATCCTGATTTAATTTTTGAACACTTGTCCTTGTGTAGAATTATTTCAGCAAGAGTATTTTAACTTTTCACACACAAGCGCAAATAAAGGGTTACTACTGTAAACTCTATATATTAACTGGAATATGGAAGAATGGCTTTTGACAGTGTGTTTGGCTCATATATTGTAATTCAGACGCTGGACATGTTGTGCCCGTTCCCAGCTTTCACTGCATTTTATCAAATCCAGGAAGCATGTCCAAACACTTCTCAAAAGCATCCATAAAAGCCTCAACATTAGGTGGACAAAAAAAGAAATGATCAGCAGATATTTTAGCTCTTTCTATTACAGAAGCATTTTCCATCCAGGCTAATAAGGCTATTACAGGTTTTCTGTGCTCTAATTTGATTTTATCGATAAGTTGTAAAGAATTTTCCAAACGACTATCTACACCCAAATCAAAAGGACCAATATTGTTCATTAGCAAAATAAAGATATCAACTGATTCTTTGTCGATGAGATCCAGGATCTCAGAGTAATCATAGGATAAGATAAATTTTAGATCATATTTGTTTTTATTCACTAATTCGATAACGTCTGAGAAGCCCTTATCCATAAGAGAATCACCAGTACCAATTAATACTCGGACTTGTTTTTTCTTTGACGAATCTTTAAGCTCATGCAATAAGATATATTGAACTTGAGATGGACTCAGTTTTTTAGTCAGTTCGTGAACTTTAGTTATATTATCTTCAGGATACTCATAAGGATTGAATTCAGGATAAATCTCATAAGGAATGAACATTTCGATAAGAGTTTCATCCCATGGCAATGAGCCATTAATGTAAAGCCCATAGTGATCATCATCCATCCAGCCCCACTTATCCTTATATTTTTCTATGAAAGCTTTGCTCCACGGCAAAGCTCTATTATTACTAAGCCCACTCTCCCCCCAGTACCACTTATCCTTATATTTTTCTATAAAAGCTTTGCTCCACGGCAACGAGCGATTACGGCTAAGCCCACCCCAGTCCCACTTATCCTTATATTTCTCTATAAAGGCTTCGGTCCAGGGCAACGAGCCATTGAAGCTAAGCCCATAGTGATCATCATGGCCCCAGTCCCACTTATCTTTATATTTTTCTATAAAGGCTTCGCTCCATGGTAATGATTCATTTCTGCTAAGCCCATAGGATTGATTATCCCCCCAGTCCCACTTATCATTATATTTTTCTATAAAATCTTTGCTCCACGTCAACGAGCGATTACGGCTAAGCCCACCCCAGTCCCACTTATCCTTATATTTCTCTATAAA
>JAQICW010000590.1 GCA_027858355.1 Desulfobacula sp. | reverse complement strand
GAAATGGTTGGGGGGGTGATCCATGGAATATCTAAAAATCCTTTAAGAAATTTTTGAGGAGATCAAACCCTTTATCAACAAAGGGAAAATAGCTGATTACATCCCAATTCTGGCCCGGGTTCCCTTGGGAAAATTCGGGATGGCAGTCCAGGTTTTGAAGGGTAATACTTTTTTTGTGGGAGATGCGTTGGAATCTTTTTCAATTCAATCCATTTCAAAGGCATATACCCT
The DNA here is from genome assembly GCA_027858355.1 of Desulfobacula sp. The sequence goes on along the minus strand of JAQICW010000590.1, from coordinate 8,611 downwards.
TATCCTGGCATTGCAGCTGATCGGGGAAAGCAACTTATTGAAACGCATTGGCAGGGAACCTTCGGGAAACTCATTTAATTCACTGGTACAGCTTGAGTATGAAAACGGGATCCCGCGAAACCCTTTTGTCAATGCAGGTGCCCTAGTCTTGGCGGATATCATCATCTCCCATACCAAGGATGCAGACCAAACCATTCTTGATTTTGTCCGGGATTTGTCGGACAATCAGAATATCCATGTTGATGTAAAGGTGGCTGAATCTGAAAAACAGACCGGATTCAGGAATGCCGCTCTGGCAAATTTCCTCAAAAGTTACGGCAACCTGGAAAATGATGTTGAAACGGTCCTGGACGTTTATTTCCACCAATGCGCCTTAAGTATGAGTTGTGTGGATCTTTGCAAAAGTTTTTCAATACTGGCCAATCACGGACAATCCCCCCTATCCGGCAAACAGATATTAACCCCGAGCCAGGCCAAAAGGATTAACGCTCTCATGCTCACCTGCGGGACCTATGATGCTGTGGGGGATTTTGCCTACCGGGTCGGATTACCCGGGAAAAGCGGGGTTGGCGGAGGAATCGCAGCATTTATCCCGGGAAGGCTGAGCATTACCACTTGGTCCCCCGGTCTGAACAAAAGTGGCAACTCTCTTGCCGGAACCATTGCCCTTGAATGGTTTACAACAAAAACCGGGATGTCAATCTTTTAAATACCATATTGCCTTTTGGACCGATTTGTGCGCTCATGCATGCTAAGAGATATTTTTGGTGGTGTTGAATCTCAACCATCTTTATTGGTCCGGAATCCATGTCAGCAGTAAGATGATACCACTGCCAAAGAAAATGGGATCCCAAACTTCGTAAAGACAGCCTTATCGTGTCTGAGAAAAGTTGGAAAATGGACACATCTCCTTGATTTGCGCAAAAAAAATTGCATAATAAATAAAAATAAAAAAAATACTTGTAAAAATATAATTCCTCCTCTATACATAAATCAAAGGGGCAAAAATTTGAAAAGTGGTTGAAATAAGGATGTTAATTTAAATTTGTTAAAGGAGAATGTGAGATGAAGCAAAAAAGAAAAATGTTTATTGTTATGGTGTGTTTTTATCTTTTTTCCATGTTTGCTCTAGTACCGTTGCATGGAGCTGATGCCAAACCAACCAGTTGGAAATTTTTTATAAGCTATCCGCCGTCACTATTTCCGATACTACCAAACTTCCCGGATATGGTAAAAAAGCACACAAACGGCCAATTGGAGGTCAATCTTTTTTTCCATGGGGAACATCCGTATAAGGGCTCGGATATCATGAAGGCCCTCAAAAAAAGACATTGTGAAATGGGTGAAATAGAGGGTATTTATAACGCTGGATATGAACCGGTATTGGCGCTTACCGGCACACCAATGGTCGCAGGTTCCGTTGAACAAATGTTTGACATGCATGAGGCTTTGCTAAAGCAAGGAGCATTGGACACAGTATACGATAAATACAATATATTTGAGGCTGCTTATTGGGTATGGTTTGGTCCGACAATCTCAACTATTGACACATTGGTAAATGATATGGATTCATTAAAGGGTAAAAAAATCCGTGTTCCAAGTAAACAGCATGCTGATGTAGTCAAATGGCTCGGAGGCTCACCTGTGACGATCTCGTGGGGCGAGGTTTATACTGCCCTTCAGCGGGGGGTGATAGACGGAGCCATCGGGAGCCTTTCGGGCCAGAAAAACAGCAAATGGACTGAAGTCTGCAAATATTCTACGAGAATGGCTGAAGCATTTGGTATGGACCGTATCGCCATTAATAGAGATGCTTACGCAGAGCTTTCTCCAGAGGTTCAGAAAGGACTCATGAAAGCTGTGAAAGAGTATGAAAAGCAAAAAAGGGTTCAAATGAGAACTGATGATGCCTTGGCAGCTATTTCAGTTATGCACGATGATGGAGTTACCATGCGGGCTATGCCAAAAGAAATTATGAAAAAAATTCAACAAAAAGCAAAGCCCTATATGGAAGAATGGGCTGGAAAATCAGGTAAAGGCGCACCTGAGGCCAACAAAGTTCTCATGGAAGTTCTAGGGTGGTAAAGACAACGATTCTGGTTGAAAAAAATCCAATGAAAAAAGGATTTTTTTCAACCACTTAATCTGGTATTCTCGCTTATTGCATAATAAATGATGGAGATAGATATGGGTTCACCATCTCATTTTTTGACTTATTTTGAAAAATTTGAAAAAGCTACGGCAAATTTAGGAGCGGCTATTGCAGCGATATCCCTTGCTCTTGCAGTAATTGTCATCACAGTGGCCACTTTGTTAAGATATTTTTTTAATATAATTATACCGGGTGTTGACGAAATGACAGGATACATTCTTGTTATTATCACATACTTCGGGCTTGCTTACGGTCTAAGGACCGATGCCCACATTAATATTGACTTGATTCAACAAAAACTGCCAATAAAAGCACAAAATATCTTATGGATTTTCATCAGCATAACCAGCTTGATTATGATTCAAATTTATCAATTTTATGCCGTTAAATCTCTTTTAGAGTCAATAAGCATGAATGAAACGGCGTTAACCCTCTTAGAGACACCTCTCTGGATACCAAAGAGTTTTATTTGTATTGGATGGGTTTTAATGACCTTTTCCATGCTGCATTTTTTGGTTAAGAAAATTATCCGGTTGAGATGTCCTTAAAAAAATTTGCAATAATAATCTATTGGCTACGGCTTAAATATAAATAATTTAAAAAGCGAGCTCTAATTTATGGACAGTACTCTTATCATATTTTTTATTTTATTGGCGGGGTTGTTTTCTCTACTAGTCAGTGGCATGTGGATTGGCTTTTCTTTAGGCCTCATAGGTTTAATAGGTCTTACATTCGGTGTTGGAGGCGGAATGCAGGGCATGTTGGAGGTATTACAGCTCGAAGTTGTAAATAGCTTTGTCCTATGTTCCATCCCGATTTTTATTTTACTGGGAAACATCATGTTGCATAATGGAATGATGGAGGATGTTTATCGAGGCATAAATCCACTTGTGTCTCGTCTTCCGGGAGGTTTGCTTCACACCAATATTGCCGCATGTGGAATATTCGGGGCATGCTCGGGTTCCAGCGTGGCAGCTTCAGCCACTATAGGCCGATTTGCATTGCCGGTTATGACCAAACTTGGATATAATCGTAGCCTTCTCTATGGGTCCTTAGCTGGAGGAGGAACCCTCAGCAGCATGATACCACCCAGTATTTGCTTCATACTCTATGGGGCATGGGTAGGTGAATCAGTAGGAGACTTATTCATTGCCGGCATTATCCCTGGTATTTTATTGATTTTATTTTTTATGGGATATATCTGTATTATTTCAATAATAAAACCAGGAACTCAACCAAAGCACGGGGAAGTTTTAACAAAGAACAGTCTTAAGGATCTCTTTAAAATGTTTCCGGTGTTGTTCATCATTTTTTCCGTTTTGGGAACAATTTATTTGGGTGTTGCTACGCCGACTGAAGCCGCAGCTTTAGGAGTTTCAGCCGCCATTGTCGTAAGCTTGCTCTATCGAAGGCTGACTTGGGACATACTCAAAGATTCATTGATGTCCACGGTGCAGACATCCACTATGGTTTTTTTTATTCTTGTTGGGGCAATGGTATTTTCCATGGTGATTTCAATGCTGAAAATTCCAGCCTCACTTTCAGAATGGGTTTTTTCCCTTAATATGGGAAGATGGACAGTATTTGTTGCTTTGGTTGGAATTTACATTGTCCTGGGTGCAATCATTGATCCGACATCCATGATGCTGATGACCCTATCAGTTACCCATCCTCTTATGATGAAACTGGGTTTTGATTCGATTTGGTTCGGAGTTTGTATGGCTGTCTTTGTTGAAATGGCTGTTATTACACCTCCCCTTGGTCTGAATCTATTTGTGATTCATAATATATCCGGAGGCAAAGATATTTCAATCGTTACGCGTGGAAGTGCTCCATACTTTGTCATAATGCTGTTCCTATTGATCCTTCTGTATCTTTTTCCAGAATTGGCCACTTGGTTACCAAGCAAATTTGCAGGATAAAAAATTTAAAGAGGCCATCCCCCATTTTTGGCTGGAGCGAATAATTTAAAGGATGGTATCCACCGTTTGTTATTAACAATTATTGAATAGATTTATATGAATAAAGGAGGATGATTAAATGAAATCAAAAAACCTGGCTGTTTCTCCAAAAATAAAGACTGTGAACGGGTTAATTAGCCCGGGGGAGTTAGGGGTCACCTTGGCGCATGAGCACTGTTTGATTGATAATACAGCTGTTTTTACCCCACCCAAAGAAGATATTGTGTTCGAAAAAGTCACGCTGGAAAATGCAGGATATCTTCGTTACAATCCCCTTCAAAATATAAATAATCTCCTTTTGGATAATGAAACCGAAGTGATCAGCGAGTTACTTCTTTATAAGAAAGCGGGTGGCAACGCCCTTGTGGATGCAACGAACGTAGACCTAAACAGGGATCCACTCGCTCTCAAAAGAATATCTAACGCCACTGGTCTTCATATCATCATGGGATCCGGATATTACGTCAAGATCGGCCAGAATTTGGAGAGAATGGCTAAAAAGACGGAGGAAGATCTTGCCCGGGAAATGATTGATGATATTACCATTGGTGTTGCCGGAACCGATATTTGCTCTGGATTAATTGGAGAAATCGGATGTTCTTATCCGATTGAAAATTGTGAGAAAAAAGTGCTCAGAGCCGCTGGAATTGCACAGCAGGAAACGGGTGCGCCACTCCAGGTGCATCCCGGTCGGCATGAATCTTCACCCGAAGAGATCATTCATATCCTATCGGAAGTAAAAGCTGATCTATCAAAAACAACTATTTGCCATATGGAGAGAACGGTCTTTGATTTTAATAAATGCTGCGAGATTGCGGATCAAGGATGTTTTTTAGAGTATGACCTGTGCGGTTTAGAAGGATACTATCCCGAATCTTTGGGTGTGACGGACATTCCAAACGATGCTCAAAGAATTTCTCGAATTAAGGAGTTGATATCCAATGGTTACTCAAAAAAAATTCTTTTATCACATGATATCTGTTATAAGGCTCGATATTCAATTTTTGGGGGACATGGCTACTCGCATATTTTAGTTAACCTTGTACCGGCCATGAAGAGAAGAGAAATGAGTGAAAAGGAAATCAAGGGGCTCCTGATTGATAACCCAAAACGATTTTTTGCCTTTTAAGTCTCTAAGGGCAAAAATAAAGTTACCCCGGAGGGTTATAATTAAACACTTTCAAAATTTCCGAGTACGGGAAGATTAAAAGAATTTTTATAACACAAAGGATATTAACTATTAGTAACCTTTTTTTGATTAAAGGAATTCTATACTATGACGACCAGCCCCCCTAAGAACATAGATGGATTAAGGCATCTTTATATTAAAATTCGCAATGGCGAACATGAGATACGCCTCACAGATCGAAACTTGGCCGCTCTGAAGAGCATGCTTGACGAGCCCAACGAGACTGCTGCCAAATCCATAACCGAAATAGCCCGGGAAAACGACATAAACATTTCTGCCATAACCCGTTTGGCCCAAAAATTGGGGTTTAAAGGTTTTCCCGACCTTAAAGATGTTTTTAAAAGTAGTTTGACCCAGCGCAAGAATTTTTACAGTGAACAGGTTAAAAAATTCCTACAAAACGGCTCGGTTAATAAACACGGTAAGGCCTCTTTTCTGGAGCGGGTGATTCAAGATGAATGGAGTAATGTCATGCTGATGGCGGATACTTTTGATGTGCAAAGATTTGCCAACATTATCAAACTAATGACCAATGCCGAGCGTATCCTTATTGTCGGCCTGCGAGGCAGTTATCCATTGGCACATTATCTTGGCTTTTATCTAAAAATGATCCGCGACCGCGTTAGCCTTATCGGGCAGGCCGGCCACACACTGGCGGATGATTTGTCTGTACTCAAACCCGGAGACCTGCTAGTGGCAATTAGTATAAACCCTTACACAAAAGCAACTGCAGATGCCTGCCATATCGGAAAGATACAGAATGCTGATATCATTACTATTACAGATAGTTTATCCTCCCCACTGGCCATTGAAACCGATAATTATCTCATTGTTCCTGCAGAGGGCGATTATTTTTTTAATCAAATGGTAGCCGCCATTATCTGCATTGAGACATTGCTTTCCGAACTTGTGAAACAAATGGGTGATAAAGCCATCCAACGGCTGAACCATACCGAATATATCTTGGAAAAATTGGAAACAGAAATATTTTAGAGAATCTTTAAAAACGTATCAAATTTATGAAAACAAACGGCGGTTTACTTATCAGCTGAATATAGATTGGTGAAGAAAGCTGTTTATGGAAAGTGAAAATTTTGCCTTCACTTAACCCATCTTTTTGACTATATATAAATAAGCCCTATAATTACAGAGAGTTACTTTTTCAAAGCGGTTGTTATGGCACTACATTTGTTTATTGTTTTCTTAATCGCTCTACCAGGGTGAGAGCATATCCCCAAAGCTGAATATATTTTCTGTTGTCTTGGCTCAGGCCGAGTGCTTTTTCTTACATGAATGACGTCACCATTTTTACATTGCATTGAAATTGTGACTCGATTTTGACCTGCCAATTGTTTTCTCAAATCTGACCAGCTACTGGTAATATCTGCCTCTTTTAGTCGATAACGGATGCTATGAATCAGATGATAAGCCAAAACACTTATAAAAAGATGACCTGTTACACGTTTTGTGATTTGGTGAAAAACCGGTCGCATACCAAGCTCAGATTTTAATGCACGAAAAACAGCTTCCAGGTCTGTCAACATCGTATATGTTCGCCAGAGAGTGTTCTCATCCAGGTTCATATGGGAGGTTCTAAGACAATATACCCCGGGCAGTCCATCTTTCGTGGCTGGGGCAGTTTGGCGAAGCCAACTAATCTTTACTGCGTTGCCGCTTTTTTCGTCTTTCGACACTTCTATTTTATAAAGCTTGGAAGCTTTGGAATATTTTTGCTTAAGCCGTCCTATTTTCTCCAGAACTTTATCGTATTTTTTCAGACATCTTTTTTTATGCAACCCAGCCTCAAGGGCTGTAAGAGCCTCTTCAAATCTTACGGTAAATCGATCATTAATGGCCTGTTCTTTTTTTTCTCGCTGTGTGGAATGACAATACAATAAAACTTCATTATTTTCTGAATCAATAACTTTTTGTGCTCTTACCGTGCAGTCTTTGTCTTCTTTTACCACAACCGCTTCATCTTCGTTAAACTGCCTATGGTGTTTTCGGCTGACTACAATATAAGGATAATTGTTTTCTTTGAGCCATTTAATATTATCTTCAGAGGCAATCCCTGCATCCATTACTATAGTGGCTTTTGATGGCTCAAACAAATCTGGGGATATATTTTTTCTCTCCATCCCTTTAATCATTTTCTCCAATGTTAACGGCTCACTTATATTTCCCTCAAATACTTTGCTGCACTTTGGAAAACCGCTACTATCCAACATTAGAGCCAATGTCACCAAGGGGCAATCGGAACGTTTTTCTTTGGAATGCCCACGTTTACCCAGCTTATTCGCTTCGCTACGGCCTTCAAAATAGGTATTAGTAAGATCATAAAGGGTTATTGTTTCCTGGAATCCGAACAAGTTTTTTTCTTGTAAGTATAGATGCTTTTCAATGGATTCCTTATGCTTGAGAAGTTGATCGGAAATTGCATACATTTTGTACAGGTTGATCTTGCCTAAATCATAATCAATGAGTTCACCCAAGCCAGAAACATTGTGAAGCCAGTAGTGAGTTGCCAACTCACTGCCTGGTTGGCACATACGCCCAATTATTGTTCCAGTAGCCGCCGCAAGCTGGGGGCCATTGAACCCCAGGGTTTTAAGATATTCACCAAGTTTCAAAAACTTAAATGCTTCCAGCGCAACATGCTCACAGCTTACACTACGCGGCCTGATCATTTCCAGACTATCAACATCCACCTCTCTGTAGTCTTGCTTATCAGTTTTAATTTTATTCTGTACTTGAATGATCTGGGCTGCATAATTTTGAGCAAGCTCCTCTATTTTTTGAGAAGCTGCAAAAAGTTTGTGCTCACCACTTATGATCTCCTGAATTCGAGAAGACAGTTCAGCCCATTGATTCCGTGGCAGAGAGAAGTCTGTACCTAAATTTATTAATGTATGCTGGCGAACTCCTTTTTGAGTTCGTTCAGATTCAACCAATCTATAAGTATAATATTGCCTGCCATCTTTTCGGCTTTTTATTGTGGTTCTTCGAATATACATGGGCCCAATATGGCACATGTCAATGGGTAAATCAAGGTTTTTATCATTTTCTGGCACTACAGCCATCAAACAAAAACCCTTCGCTCTAACAGGCTGAAATAATAAGATTTAATTTTTGCTCCCTTCTAAATATTGCTTTTTTTAAGCTTTTTGGCCTTTAAAGTGAAAAAGATGGGTTAACAAACACCCAGTACCGTCCGCCGAAATGGGGCGGAGGCGTTCCCACCACAAAGGTTTTTACATCTGTAATTTTCATGATTACTCCTTATTGTTTCAATCCAATAGATACCCGATG
>JAQICW010000464.1 GCA_027858355.1 Desulfobacula sp. | reverse complement strand
CTTTTATGCAACTCCATCTCAGCCTGCTCACGTTCCATGATTTCTTTTCTTAATTCGATATTCGCCTTTTTCAGGTCCACTGTCATATTTGCAAGATTGATTGCTTGGCTGTAAGACTTGCCTAAAGACAATAACATGCCAAATAACAGCAGGCTGATGGTGATACCAAGCAATAAGATGAAGTTCATGGAGCCGGTCTCGATGTTTTCCTCAAAATATTTAGAGGAAACAAAAGATAACAACCAACGATGGCCGGCATATGTCAGGATGGATTGGTGAGTGGCAAAATGGTTACCTTCAGGGGCGTTGTGAGGTTCTTCCGTGGCATCGCTTCCATATAGCAGGATTTCTTTAAGCGGTTTCTCGCCATCAAAAATCTGAAGGTTGACATATCCCTCCTTTTCTTTCAGAATGCCTTTCATGAAATCATTCATACGAAAAGGGCTGTAGACATATCCCATTAAAGCCTCATGCCTCTGTTCTGGGGTTTCCAGCGGTTCTCCTTTGCGGTAGATCGCAAGGTAAATGAGAAAGCCCGCCTGTATGTCTTCAATCGTTTCCTGGACCAGGGTGACTTTGCCGCTCAAGGCTGCTACTCCGGTGTCGCGAGCCCTGATCATGGCTTCTTTACGGGTAGGTTCGGAAAACATGTCATAGCCGAAAGCCCGCTGATTTCTCCAATCAAAGGGCTCCAGAAAGATAATCGAGGTGTATTCCGGCCGGTCCCCTTCAGGTTTGATGGTATATTGAGGGAAACCCTCACTGCGAATCTGACGAAGGTGAGCCTCCTTTTCAGAAGGAAGAATTTGTTTGGAAAAACCGACCCCTTGAATTCCCGGATAATATTGATTAATCTGTAACTTCGTTACATAGGTACGCCAATCCTCCCGAGTGACTTCATCGGAAGTCGCGAAAAGAGACTGCCCTCCTCGGAGCAGAAACTCATAGGCCAGGAGGCGCTCGTAAATTCTTGTTTCTATTGTCTTGACCCGATAATCAAACCGTGCTTGAACCCTTTTGGTTGCTTCACCCCTGACGAAATACCAGGCGTTGAAAGTTATCAGCAAAGACGCCAACAATACAATCCAGGCGCCCCATCTGTTTTTAAGACCAAGAAGGTAAAAATTTGAAAACATAACAGCAGTCCGAGTAAAAATGTGACCAGAAAGTTCCGGTGTATTCTTATCTTGGACCATCGGTTATTCCTTTTATTTAAACCACAATATCTGGTATTTTTAATTTCATTGTTAATCAGTGATGAATTCCACTATACGAGAAAGAGGATAATAAAATCAATCAAAATCCCATTATTGTATATTGGAGTTACATCTTATAGCCGTCTAAATCCAGGAAACAAATTTTTAGAACTCTGCTAAAATGTGATCTATATATTTTTGAGTTGAATCTGGGAAAATGGGCTTGATTAAGATTGTCAGAAAATAAAGTTGAATTTTAATGGTCCAAAAATCTGCGGTTTTATTCGCAGCATTTTTTGTTGTATAGATTTGAATACTTACCGGCTCCAGGTATTGGATAAAGCCTCAGCTTGCTTCAGTACAAGTTCCACAGCTTCTTTTGCTCCATCAGGGGGATATTTCCATCGTTTCAATGCTCTGCGAATCAAAATGCGCAACTTGGCGCGAACACTGTCTCGAACCTGCCAGTCAATAGTAGTACTCTTTTTTAGCTTTTGAGTAACTTCTTTAGCAAGTTCCCTGAGATTATTATCACCTAATTCCCTTACCGCACTTTCATTCTGAATCAATGCACGATAAAAAGCGATTTCATCAGAGTTCAGGCCTGATTTTTCAGCCATCTCATCATCTTTGGCCATATCCTTGGCCATGTGGATCAATTCTTCAATCACCTGGGCCGTTTCAATGGCTCGGTTATTGTATTTGCGGAGTGTTTCAAGAAGGCGGTCGGAATATTTTTTCTCTTGAACCACATCAGTTTTCATCCGTGCCTTGATTTCGTCCTTTAAGAGACGTTCCAATAATTCCACAGCAAGATTCTTGGTTTTCATCTTGCCGACATCTTCCAAAAATTCTTGGGAAAGAAGACCGATGTTGGGTTTTTCAAGTCCGGCCAGCTCAAAGACATCTGCTACGCCATCAGCCATAATAGCATTATCAATGATCTGTTTTAATGCTGAACTTTTATCTGCTTCAGTTCGTTTTTTATCAATACTTGTGTATTTGCTGATAGCGGCTTTCACTGCTGAAAAGAAAGCAATCTCTTTTTTAAGGGGTTGTACGTCATCGATTGTACCGCATAGGGTAAAGGCTTTGCAGATATTTAAAACAACATCTCAAAATCGTTTTTTTCCATCTTCCAGGCCCAAAATATGATTCATTGCAAGGGGTAATAATTGCAATGCATTTGTTTTATAATCACTATAATCAAATCCGTGGAAGAGTCCTCTGGCAATATCCATTTTTTCCAACAGGATGTCATATGCCTGTCTATTGCTAAGGGTTGGTTCTCCTCGGCCCTTTGCTTCTGTATAGACTTTAAGGGCCAGTTTAAGTTCATTTGCGATGCCGATATAATCAACAACCAGTCCGCCTGGTTTATCTTTAAAAACACGATTCACCCTGGCAATGGCTTGCATGAGATTGTGACCCTTCATGGGTTTATCGACGTACATGGTGTGACATGCAGGCACATCAAATCCGGTCAGCCACATATCCCGGACAATAACAATTTTCAATGAATCTGTTTCATCCTTGAATCGTTTCTCAAGATGTTTTTTGGATGATTTATTATAAATGTGTTGTTGAAGGTTCTGTTTATCTGAAGCACTGCCGGTCATTACAACCCGGATACTGCCATTAAAAGGATCATAGTATCCATGATTTTCTTTATTATCTTTTTTTAGGGTACCTGCCCATTCAGGTTTTAGATCAATAATCGCATCAAACATATTGACACAAATTTCCCGGCTCATGCACAATTATGGCCTTTCCCGGAAAACTGTCTGTTCTGCTTGTGAAATGGTCTACCAGATCCTTTGCTACCTGATCAATTCTGGGGCCTGAACCGACCAGTTTCTCAAGTGTTGCCCATTTGCTTTTGACTTTTTCTCTTTCAATAAGATCTTCTTCATCTTCAAAAACTTCTTCAACATCTTTGTTCAGGTCTTCAATCTCTTCTTTGTTGATATCCAGTTTTGCAAGGCGGGATTCATAATAAATGGGAACGGTTGCACCGTCATCCACAGCATCCTGGATATCATAAATACTGACATAATCACCAAACACAGCCCTGGTATCTTTATCTTCGAGGGAAAGCGGCGTTCCGGTAAATCCGATAAACGTAGCACCAGGCAATGCATCTCTTAGATGTTTGGAATATCCGAAAGTATATTGTCCTGTTTTTTTATTCAGTTTTGCCTTATCGCCATACTGGCTTCTGTGTGCTTCATCCGATATAACGACTATATTATTTCGTTTGCTTAAAACAGGATGATTATCTTCTCCGGTCATTAGGGCAAATTTTTGAACGGTGGAAAAGACGATACCACCAGATGTTCTTGAAGAAAGGATATCTCGTAAGTTGTCGCGATCTTGTGCCTGGACAGGCCTCTGTTTCAAGTTTTCTCTTGCCATCTTAAACGTATTAAACAGCTGGCCGTCAAGATTGTTTCTATCTGTTACAACTACCAGTGTAGGGCTTTTCATTTCAGGGCTGGTCAAAAGTTTGCTCGCATAGCAGACCATGGAAATGCTCTTTCCGGAACCCTGTGTATGCCAGACAATGCCCGCCTTTCTGGAACCTTCTTCAACCTTATTCCCCCATGTAGCACGGGTTTCTTGAATTTCATCTTTCCCAGATTCTTTTGCCGCAATGATAGTGGCATGAACTGCCTGCCGAACCGCATGGAATTGATGATACCCAGCTATCTTTTTAATAATGGTATCGTTATCCTGTTCAAAAAGAATGAAATATCTTAAATAATCGAGCAGTAATTCTTTGTCAAAAAAACCTTTAACCAGTTTTTCCAGTTCATACTCAAGATCTGGTTTGTCATTTTCATTTTTTATGGTCCGCCAGGGCATGAACCATTCTTTACTTGCGGAGAGGGAACCGACCCGGGCTGTCAATCCATCACTGATGATCAATGCCTCATTAAACACAAAAAGGTCTAAAATTTCTTCTTTATATGTCTGCAGCTGGTTATACGCATCCCAGATATCGGCATTCTCATCTGCTGGATTTTTCAATTCAATCACTGCAATTGGCAATCCATTAATAAAGACGATAAGATCCGGGCGTCGAAAATGTTTTGTCCCGGATACAGTGAACTGATCAACAACCAGAAACTGGTTATTCTCAATTATATCAAAATCGATCAATTTTATATACTCGGTCTTATTTTCTTTTTTTTCATTAAATTCTACAGAAAGCCCCTCAATCATAAATTTATGGAAAATATGATTGTTTTTTGTCAACACCTGGGTTTCAAGGATTGCTATTCTTTTTGCAGCGTCTTCAATCAAATGAGGCGGGATATCAGGATTAATTATTTTAAGTTGGGAAACAAGCCTTTCCTTTAAAATTACCTGCCTGTAATTTCCTCTTTCAGGTGTTTTCCCTTCAGGTGAAATCTGTTTTCCGGTGATTGTTTGATAACCGGTTTCTTTGAACCAGGATATACATAATTGTTCCAATTGATCTTCATTAATCATTTCCACCTCTGTTGACAGTTGTATATGCCTGCTTGGAGTGAGTGGGTGTCTGGGGAAAGGCTAACGCAAGTTTCCCTTGATCAAGCAAGGGTCTGAGGGTATTCTTTCTGAACGAAATTGATTCCCGGTTTACCAATCGGCACAGGACCTGCTGGGTCAGGTAATAATTCTCACAAACCTTAAGCACAATATCAACCATAGCTTTTTTGTTCAGCCTTTTTTTATCCCTTGCTTTTTGCGCTTGGGTCATAAGTCTGTCTGCTATATCTTCCGATAATTTGTCAAGGTTGTCTATCAAGGGTTTTTCGAGATCTTTGATGATCAGGCAGCCTGATTCACGGTACCTGTTATGACCCAAGCTCTCAGTGTTATGACCCAAGCTTATGACCCTAGTACCATTTTCTGCTAGGGTCATAACAGTACTTTCAGAAAACGTTTGATCTGCACTGGGCAGTGCTTGCCCCGGAAGGTGGTAAACCGTACCCCGGCCACGCCCGTTTGACTCAAGAAGCTTAGCCTTCATGAGACGTTGAAATGCCAGTGTCAGATCATGGGTATGATCTGTTGAAATTTCCGTCATCCTTCGATGGGTAACGACCTGCTCTGTGGCCGCCGATGCCAGTATCAACCTTTCCAGGTCGGACAAACTGTCAAATGTGCTGCCAAACAGATGTCGAAGCTCAGTAACGATTTTTTCAGGAAAAAGATCCAGCATTCTCAATTCCAATAGAGTTTGGTCAAACGGCTTTTCTTTTTCATATAACACCGGGCTTCGCCAATGCTGACTGTCCCATCCCTGGAAAATTTTTGGAATACCACTGCCAGCCTGCTCGCCCAGTCCAATGTATCTAAACATTTGATGGATTAACCGGTTCCTGCAGTCGCTGTCTCCCCCCTGAACGGCAATTTCTTTAGGCACCCGCATCAATCCCGGGTTTCTGAATCCAAACATATCCGGCCGTTTAACAATTAATACAGAGGCTCTATCCGTATAATCCGCATGGACAATGCTGTTGACCAGCGCCTCACGCAAAGCATCGTGAACAAGGGTATTGTCCTGGCGAAGATCCTTTTCAAGCTTAAAAGGCACTTTCAAGTCAACTGTCAGCTTTTTGATGACTTTCCTGTAAAAATCAAACAGATTCCCTGACCAGGACCCATCAAGGGTTAGCCGGTCTATCCATCTGGCTTCTGTCTTTGCTTCGGGCCGTTCCTGGTAATCCAGCATATAATTGGGGAAAATTTCCTGTATGGAAGGAAGCTGACCAAACATTAAAAGCCCTGCCCGGGTTAAGGAACCCGCACCTGTGTCCCTGTCCTTTCGCCAGGCACCTATATTTTTCAAGAATAAAAGCGGCTCCAGTTGATTCCAGGGATGATCCGGTGCCCGGCTAATATACACCTGGCGATAGGCATTAAAACTTTCAAAATCAATGTCTTCAATGCCGTATCCCTTGAGTAGTTCCATGTCCCGGCTTTCCTCAACCTGTTCCGCCATCATTCGTTTGATTGTTTCCTGATCACAAAGAAAATCACCGGTGTTCCGCCGTTTATAGGTACCGGTTAGGGGATTATTATTGATGAAAACCGGTTTTTGCTTTCTTAACGCCCTTGGGATAGAGATTTGAATCAGGTTGCACCCGTCAACCTTTAAAGATTTGACATCTTTTTCCTTCAACAGGTTGATGCTGACTTTTCCAGGATCATTTAAGGTACTCCAAAGATCATCCAGAACCTTTTGAAGATTGCTGATCCCGTTAAGTCTGAATCCTTTTTTTGTTTCCTTTAACCCAAGAATCACATCCCCGCCATAGGAATTTGCAAAAGCACTATAGGTCGGCCAGAAGTCCTTTGGCAGTTCGCCCTTACCGTCTTTTCCGGCCGCCAGCTTGCACTCCACCTCATAGTTTTCACTTAGGGCTGAGATGTCTTCTAAACTTTTAATTTCCAGCATAAGGACTCCGGAGATTGCAATATTTTTTTTATTATATGACCTTTAACAGGTCTGATTCCTTTGTGTCTAATGAAATTTCGCCAGATATCAGTTTTGGGAGTAAAGTATCACGTATACTCTCCAATTCTTTGTTTTGGATACTGTTAAATTCTTTTTTCTCATAATTAGCAGTTATAACTTCAGCAAATGAATTGCAAACTGATTTTGGAGGGACAATTATTTTCTTAACAATAAGTTCTGACCAATGTCGTCGGTATTCTTGGAATTTTTGAAGCCCTTGAATCGCATAGTAAACCCACATTGTTGGAAGCGTTTTTCCCTGAATTGGGATTACATTTTGCGATATATCAAAAGGTCTCATTGAAAGATGCGTTATACAAGTGTGGTCTCCAAAAATCATTATTGGGTTTTCTATAGTGGGTTCAAAGCCTGGAGTGTCATTATGAAAACCAAGCAGTATCCCTGATCCTTGCTCAAAGACTGGTGTTTTACCATATGTTTGAACTTGTGTTTTTGTGTACCTTTTCTTTGGTATTAATCTTTTTAAAACATTTTTGACGTTAGAAGATTTCCAACTCTCAGGTATCAACC
>JAQICW010000440.1 GCA_027858355.1 Desulfobacula sp. | reverse complement strand
CAATACCTTGACGGACATTTTATCAACAAGATGCTTGGTTTTTTCTCTATATGCAAGCATATGTGGTGCTGATAAATGTGCCTTTAAATCCTCCAGGCTGTCCCACTTCTCGATTATTGTGACACCATTAATATTCAACTCCTGGGGGGGGCAGGCCTGTAGGGACGTCAATGGTTGGCACATACTCTATACATCCCTTTTCTTCAAGAACCTTTGGAATATTGGATTTAAAAATCTCAACAAATTCTGACAAATGGCCTTCTTTAATTTCAGAACTCCTGACCTTAGCCAAATTTAAATGCAGTTTATGCAGCCTTAAATTCCAGTTTCAGCTCTGTCCCGGGGTATGAAAAGTTTTCCTTATTTACTATATCACAAAGCTCCTCCAAAGCCTTGTTTTCCCGCCTGGTAGACATTGTATGAAAACGAACCTCCAGCCTGCCTTCATTGTAGCTCGGGATCATATCAGCCGGTTGTTGAAATACATTTTTTAGAAAGGCCCTTCCTTCATCCATGGTTCTGGCAAAACAGTGATTCTCGACTAAAAATGACCCACCAGCATGTTAAAATCAAATAAAGCGCGCGATCTCGTAGGCGTCCCATACAGCATTCATTACATTTCGGGGTGCTCGACAGTCACCGATTCGGTATACACGACTCAGAATGGGTTCGATCTGGTCGGCCAGGGTCGTGACGGATGCCATTCCTACGGCCAGTACAACCGTATCGGCCTCCAGGGAAGGCGTCTTCCCACCGTTTTGCACCAGAATTCCCTTTTCTGTAATTTCTGAAACCAGGCTGTCGGTGAGGATGGTTGCGCCGCATTGTGACAATAGGTCCATGGTCATTGTCTTTACCTGTATCGGCACATGGCTTCCGTCTTCCATCAGTTCAGGGAGCATTTCCACCAGGACTGGTTGTTTGCCGGCATTTGCCAGCCAGATAGCAATTTCACAACCGACCAGTCCACCCCCTACAATCACCACTCGTTTTCCGGCGGTTTCAGCACCGTTATTAAGTAAATCCACAGATGTGACCACTGAATCGCGTTTGATTCCCGGGATTTCGGGCACAATCACCCGGGCGCCGGTGGCCACTATGGTCACATCCGGTTTTGCTGCCCGGATCGTATCAGCCGTCATTTCGCTCTTCAGGAACACTTTAACACTGCTGTTATCAATCTGTCTTTCATACCAGGTTAGCAGGCGTCGCAGGTCTCTTTTGAAGTCCGGCACAGCGACCTTCTGCACAAGCCCGCCCAGGCTGGCCGCTTTTTCGTGTATAGAGACCCGATGTCCCCGGATTGCAGCCACCCTGGCCGCCTCCATTCCAGCAATACCGGCACCTATTACCATCACATCAAGGGGTTTGTGGGTCGGTTCCAACCGGTAGACCCGCTCGCGTCCTGATGATGGGTTCAGGGCACAAGAGATATGTCTGATTTTAGCATAATTTGCAAAACAGCCATTGTAACAACCCACGCAGGGCCGGATGTCTTCCGTGGTTCCGGATTTGACTTTGTCGGCCCAATGGGGATCGGCAAGCAATCCCCGACCGATGGCGACCAAGTCGACTTTTTTGTCAATAATGGCCTGTGCCGCTACTTCAGGCTTGTCCAGGCGCCCCACGCCCACAACCGGAATCGTTACCGACTCTTTGGCTGAAGCGGCCAGATCGACCATGCAGCCATGTTTCTGGTAGTTGGGCGGATGGGACCAGTAGTGGCTTTCATAGCTCCCGGCGTCCACATGCAGAGCATCAAAACCGGCGCTTTCCAGCATCCGGGCCATATCAAGACCCTCGACAATATCCCGGCCTTTTTCCTCAAATGTTTCGCCTGGAAGGGCTGCCTGGTTGTTCTCTTTGATATAGTGCTTCAGTCCGAAGCGGTACTGCACGGCCAGCCGATCTGCAACCCGGTGGCGAATTTCATTCAGGCATTCGATGGGAAAACGCAACCGGTTTTCAAGGCTGCCACCATAATGGTCAGTACGCTTGTTCCAGATATTTGAGGTGAACTGATCGAAAAGATACCCTTCGTGGCCGTGCAGTTCAATCCCGTCAACTTCGGCCGTGACCAATCGAGAGGCAGTCTCCCCCATAGCAGTCACAATTTTACCGATCTCTTCTGTGGTGAGGGCAGTGCAAATTATGGACGGATCCCAAAAATTAGGGTTGGGCGAGGCCGATACGCATGGGCCCCTCAAAGTGGCCGGAACCGTGACACGGCCAAATCCGGCGGTCAGTTGGACGAAAATACGGGCTCCGAAGCTGTGGGCCACATCGCACAGTTCACTAAGGTAACCCACAGATGTCTCTCGGATCATGGGAATGCACTCTTCCAGGGCTTCTACACGATTTTCCACCTTAAAGACCGAGCAAATGATCATACCCACCCCGTGACGGGCTCTTTCAAGATAGTAGTCCACCACTCTCTGATTTAGGTTTCCGTGAGGATCCACCATGTATTCTAACCCCATGGGAGCCATTACAATACGGTTTTTTAGTCTCACATTTCCGATCTTAATTGGATTGAAAAGCTTCTGAAATTCTTTGTTCATATGTTCTCTCCTACTATTAATTTGCCTGGGTTTCATTTACAATCCGGATTTTAACCAGCTATATTATCATATCGAGCTTTGCCGGATAGCAAAAAACCTGGACCTATGGATGACACTAAATAATTGGGCAATGGTCACCTACATGATCAAAGGCCGATCAAATATAGGTGTAAATTTAAAATGTGAAAAGCACTTTCGAGCCATTATTTCAAGTCGATGCGTTTAAACAATAGTCGAAAAATAAGCAAACCTGAAAGAATGTTAATTGTTGATCTGCAAGTAAAATCTTTGGAACCCCAATTTCATGGGCCACCGCAAGTTTTATACTTTTTATTTTTACTGCAACTATGGGGTTAAGTTTTCTTTATCACTTCGACAACACCATGGTCGGCATCCACTTTCACATAGTCTCCCGTCTCTATAACCTCCAGCGGATCCCGATCCAATTGATCCACGGCGGGGATATCCGCCGTCAGGATAGCGGCGGCAATGACTGGCTCGACCTGACCGACAATCATCGCCTTTGGCATGTTCCCCGCCTTTTTTGCTGTGTAGGCTATGGTCGGTGCACTGCTGGATCCTTTTCCGGTGGGGCACACAAAAATTTTGTCTTTTATACTTTTCCCAAAAAGATCGTGACCGGGAGCTACAATCTTCCCGGTGGATGGGTCCAATTCCCCCAGAAAAGAAAAGGGGATCCTGCTGACGATAGCCTCTCCCTCGGCCTTGCCTTGATTAACCTTTCGGCCTTTTAATTTCATGTCATCCCTCCCATCTTCCTTTTATTGCGGCATTTACACATTTTTTTATATCACCATAAAAAAGCCTTGTTTTGCCTTCGCTCGTTCTCTGCATATAGTGGGCGCCCCGAGAAGAGTTGGTAACTGCGACCTTTGCATTTTCCTTGACAAACATGAAAGGGTTGTAACAGGAGACACACGTATTCGTAAATATGCCTCCCGCCTTTTCAATCGGATCAAAATATCCGCATTCCTTTGCCAAAGCAGAGACCGTTCTAGAGGTGCCAACAACAAAACGAACATTCGGGCTCAAACGCTTGCCTTCAAGAAGAGAGGCGAGTTCTCCCAGTTCTCTAATTGTTAGGTGGGGACACCCAAGTGCCACCAGATCAACCTCACGGCTCTCGGCGTTGTTGAGTTTTTTGTAGGCATCTTTCACCTCCTTTTTTCCAACTACTATGGTATCATATTTCCGACCCCCGGTTGCCGCCTCGAGGGTGGGCGGCCATAAACAATAAGGCCGACAAACCACCGACTGACATCATAGATATGTTTTTTTTCTGTGGACTCATTGGCTATCCTCCTCTTGTGCTCCTCTGGTCCTGAAATAAACGATGGCCGACAGCAAAGCTGCAATACCTGCAATTTTGCCGGGAATAGTGGAGAGGACCGGCCATGTAATATCAGGCAAGGAAACAGCCGGGATATTATCCTTGAACCCGAGCTGTTTGAAAGGAATATCAGACAGATATATCCAGTTTGTGCCGCCGGCTTCGGTCAGGCCATAGATATCAAGCACAGGTAAACGGAAAATAGTAATAAATTGAAGGGGGGTGGTCGGTTAGCTCCACCTTGCCTATTTTTCGCTTAAATTCCAGTCGTACCCATGTGTGACATCAGCCTCAGTGACTGGTTTTGTAGTCACTGATTGCTCGAGAAGCCTTCGAAATACTAATCCACGACTTCTGGAAGTACGGCGATTAAACCGGAAAGTAAATTCTTCCAAATAGGATTGCAGATGAGCTGGAAGAATTGCCCCTTGGTGAGTTCCAAGAATCCACCGTTTCAACAGGCTTGCAACCCTATGAACACCAGGCATTGAGACATGAGCGGGGTCATCAGAAGAAGCAATAACTGTTGACTTTCGTGTGTATCCGAGGTCAGACAAACCTGTATAGCCGCTCCATCCGTGTGCACTATCGTGTTGAGGGCCACCTCATCACAAATGAACGGTAGAAGGCTTGCACTTGATGCATCGGAAATATGACGCATCCGCACCCGTCCAAATCCTTTTGGCTCTTTGATCTCCACAGCTATTACCACAATGCTTTTACTGACACCACGGCCACGTTTACCGCCCTGTTTGACACCTCCTATAAGTGTTTCATCTACTTCTACTTTTCCCGACAAGGATTTACGTTCGGCGTTCACCATTGTCACCCGAAAATGTTGCAACATCGTCCATGCCACTCGGTAACTGACACCCAGTGTGCGTTCTAAAGTTTTTGCTGACATGCCGTTTTTTGCAGTGGTCACATGCCAAGCAGCCTTAAACCATGTTGTCAATGAAGTTCGCGTTTTGTCAAAGATTGTACCCGCAGTTATTGATGTTTGGTGACGGCATGCGGAACATGCTATGCGCCCCCTACTTTCATTCCATGGAGTAGAGCGTGTCCTGCATGCAGGGCAAATAAATCCTTCCGGCCATCGTAAGTGCATTAGGTAGATTACACATGCAGGGTTATCTGGAAACATTTTTACGAATTCTCGATATGTATTCGGGTAGTCATGCCCTGCCACCAATACCATTTTTTTTCCTCCATAAATCCTATGAGGCACATATTAACACAGGTGGAGCTAACCGACTACCCCCTTTAAATTGATTACCCTTTGCCGCTGAATCCAATATTCTCAATACCAATAACCCGGTCAATAACAAATAGTCCTGCAGCAACAATGCCGATCATGTAAACAGAGATAGCAGAAATGCCCGGACTTAACTCATCTCTGATGGCCGTATAGAGCTCTACAGGAAGTGTAATAGTGCTGGGACTATATAGAAACAGGGCTATAATGAACTCCTGTGTAGAGATAACAAAGGCCAGAAACATGGCGGATATAATACCGGATTTGACCATGGGTATAGTGATTCTTACAAAAGTCTGAAATTCATTGGCCCCCAGGTCTTTTGCCGCCATGATATAAATTGGATTAAAACGCTCAAATACGGCAACCATGGTAATAAAAACCAGTGGTGCGGCCCAAAGCGTGTGTCCGATGGCAATTGCGAAATATGAGCCTCTCAGGCCGATTCTACTTAAAAAAATCAGCAGGGCAATACCGAGTATGACCGGCGGCATCATGATCGGCCATGTAATAAAAGATGAAAGAATCCCCACCTCCTTTTTGCCTTTACGTTTACTCAATGCAAATGCAGCAGGCGTGGCGATAAGAAGAGATATGACTGTCGTCAGCACGGCAACAATAAGGCTGTTGATAAAGCATTTGACCCATAGCGGACGATGCAGTACTTCAATATACCAACGCAATGTCAGGTCTGTAAACGGCCAGCTTAAGTGGTCCTTTCCTGAAAAAGAGCTGCATACAACAATCAGGATGGGAACCAGCAATATAAAAAGGACGAATACCAGGAATATATTAAATGTGAACCGATGCCAGTCAAATGGCTTTCGATATTTTTCCTGAATTTGGTTCTGGTCACTACTCATTTATATACCTCATAATATTTCTATTAACTGGAACGTTGACTATGGACTTTTGGTACGATTCTGCTCTGGATAAACAGTATTATTAAAACGATGACAACCAGGGATATGCCAATGGCTGTTCCGAACGGCCAGTCCCTGGTGGACAGGATCTGTCTTTCCGCATGAATGGCCGGTGTCCAGTGAATCGGTTTGCCTAAAATAGTTGGTGTTGCAAATGCACCGAATGACCATATAAATGTCAGCATGCCACCCGATATCACGCCGGGCAGGCTTAACGGCCAGATGATTTCAAAAAAGGTTTTTATCCTGCTGGCACCCAGATCTGAAGCGGCATCTATATATCGGGGATTGATCAATGTCAGCACGCTAAACAGTATCAAAACGTAATAGGGCGAACACTCCGAGACAAGGCCGATAACGACTGCAGGCAGGGTATAAATCATTGAAAAGCCAGAATCGACAATACCCAAGTTCTTAAGTAACGCGTTAATCGGACCCATGGGGGACAGAAGAATCCGCCAGCCATAAAGTCTGATGACAAGGTTGGTAAAAAGTGGCAATAGAATGAAGAAATATAGCAGTTTTCGCCAAAGGCCCTTTGCGGTCCACAATCCGTACGCCAGTACATATCCGAATGGGATCGTGATAACCGTTACCCAGAAGGCAAGATTGACGCTTCTCCAGATTACTTTAAGATAGAAAGGGTCGGTAAAAAAATGAATATAGTTTTCCAGGGTAAAAATATGCTCGATTTCGCCGTACATCAAAGATTTATTGAAGCTGTATTTAACCATCACAAGCGAGGGGTAGATGAAAAATAATAGAAAAAAGAGGAGAATAGGGAGCGCAGGCAGGAGATACTCATACCTTTTTTTTAATGCTTTAAATGTTGCCAAGATATTAACCTCCAGTTTTATTTAACGGCATAACAAAGCGCATATTGTTTATCCAGGCCGATAGCCACCCGTGTACCAACTTCAACAGCACTCGCTAGTTCGGTTTCTGCAAAAACATTGACAAAAAAGGCAATATCTCCCTGTTCGGTATGGCAATACAGCCGGAGGCTGGGGCCAAAATATGCAATGTTATCTACTATAACATCAAAATAATTATCTACGTCTTCATTCACACACATAAGTTTTGTATGTTCGGGTCGAATGACGGCAACAGCCTCACTGCCTTTTTGCAAGCTTGAATCCCTGATATCAACCTTGAGCTTAAGTCCACCTCTGGTTTCCATGATGGGATCCGGTGTTAACTCGCTTATCGTGCCGCAAACCTCATTGGTTTCTCCGATAAATGTTGCCACATAATCATTTACAGGGTTCAGATAGATTTCCCGTGGAGAGCCGACCTGTTCGATTTTGCCCTTTTTCATGACAACAAGGTTATCCCCCATAGTCAAAGCTTCTGTCTGATCATGCGTCACATAAATGAATGTTTTTTTGATTTTATTATGGAGGTTAATCAGTTCAAGCCGCATATTTTGTCTTAGTGCCAGATCCAGGTTGGATAATGGTTCATCCAGCAGCAGAATATCCGGTTCAATTGCCAGTGATCGGGCAATGGCAACGCGCTGCTGCTGACCGCCACTTAACTCATATGCCATACGTTTCTCTAAACCTGACATATGAATCAGATCGAGCAATTCATTGACCTTATCGTTAATGTGGGATTTTGGCATTTTATGCATCCGCAATCCGAAAGCGATATTGTCATAAACATTCATATGCGGGAAAAGCGCCCATTCCTGAAAAACGGTGGCGGTATTTCTTTTATTGGCATGAAAGGCGCTTTCATCCCGACCTTTGATCATAACACGACCGCTCGTCGGTTCTTCAAGGCCCGCGATAATTTTTAGTAATGTTGTTTTGCCGCATCCACTTGGCCCAAGAAGAAAGAAAAATTCGCCTTCATTTACCTGCAAATTGATTTTTTGAAGTGCGACTTCCTCACCGAATTTTTTTTCGATATCTTTCAGTTCCAAAGCGAAAGTACTCATACTGGAGATGTCCTCTTCTGTATGGTTTAAATTTGAATGATTGTAATTTAGACAATTAAATGTATCCGGGTAAATTAAATTACCCGGATACATTTAACAGGTTTGGCATTGTGGTTGCTCTAGTACTGGGAAAGCACTTCCTTCATAAAACGGTCTTCGAGATCTTTTCTAAGTGGTTCAAGGTACTCGGCATCAATAAAGTTGAGTTTACGCCAGTCTTCATCTGTTCTGGGATGAATATCCTTCATGACAGCGGGGATTTCAGAAACAACTTCTTTATTAACGAGCAGGTTGTAATGTGCCTTCAAAAATGCTGTTTGTGCTTCGGTACTGACAAGATAGTTGATGTAAGCTTCAGCCAGATCTCTTTTCTTGGTGCCTCTGACAACACAGAAGTGGTCAAGATAAGCCACTGAACCTTCCTCAGGCAGCACCATAGCATATTTCTCCGGATCATCCAGGACCTGTACTGTGCCGGTGCCGTTCCAGTAATTTCCAACAACAATCTCACCGGAATCCATGGCTGCCCAGAATTCTGCTCCTTTGCTGTAGCAAAAAAACCAGTGATTACTCAGTTTTTTCATCTGGGCCAGAATTGCATCCCGGCCTTCAACAGAATAAAGTGCCGATTTGGACGGATCATAATCCGTCAGGTAGCTTCCTACATAAACCCAGTAGGGGAACCACCTCTCAATGGCGATTTTACCTTTGTATTCATCCTTAAATAAATCTTTCCAGGATTTGGGAGGGTTCTTGACCAGATCCTTGCGATACATGAGTGTATGAATGCCGACATCAAAAGGTACCCCGAACTCAGTTGTCGGGGATATTTCGTTCATTATGATATCGAAAATTTTTGAAGCATTTGGTACATTTTCATACCTGATCGGAAGCCACAATTTTCTTTTGACACCCAGAAGATAATCAGAATCTGCAGTAATGGTTACATCAAGCGGCGGATCATCCGCCGGTGCAGCGATAATTTCGGGTGTAAAGTCCCAAGAATACTTGTGAAGCAGCTTGGCGCCGGTCATCTCTTCAAAGGGTTTTGAAATGACTCTCTCAAAGTTTTTTGCATAAGGGCCGGACCAAGTGCCGACAATCAGGGTTTGGCCTTCAAAGGGTCTTTTTTCAGCACACAAGGCATTATTTGAAAACAGACCACAAACAATTAATACGCCAAACAAAATTGACAGAAAATGATTTACCTGAATTTTCTTCATCTAAAACCTCCTCATTCTTCCCCAAGATTAATAAATTTTTAAATGCATTCGTTAATTGTAATACTGAACACACATCAGCGTATAGGATAAGTAAATGCTTTTTGTCAAGAAATATAATAATAATAAAATTTATAGAGCTGAAATATGAAATATGCGCCCAGCCCAACAAGGACACAACATGTTGTGTCCTTGTTGGGCTGGGGCAAAAGGCTACCAAAAATGAAAAATAGATATTAGCATAGAAAAGTCAAAATGATTTGATTATGTGAAAAACAGGCTGGGAAGGTCAAATAATAGCTGAATTTGAGTATAGGTCACCTGTAATCCCTCAACTCAATTGCAAAAATATCAGCTCCAAGAGTTGTCAAATGCTGGAATTTGAGAGTCTGAATTGTCATAACCTGAAGGTCACACGTAATCTGAATGTTCAACGTATGTTAATTCAGGTTATGATATCAAAATCATCAATGATGCTGATAATTTTCATTGACCCCTGACATTTAGGACATATTAAACTCATATTTACCACTTAAACAGGTTAAGCGACCGTATTCATTGACGTCCTGTTTTTTTTCGTAGACGTAATTTCTGCTGAGAAAGGAACTTTTCAGTTCTTTATAGTGTCAAACGCAAG